>NZ_JCACKQ010000009.1:85345-117884 GCF_059505465.1 Symplocastrum torsivum
GATGAGACGCGCTTGGCTTGCTCTGGCGCTAGTGCTTGCTTTACCCGGAACCGCTCTAGCGGCTGAAGCCACTGCCCCTGGTGTGTTTCTCGGTGCAATAGATACCGTGTTTGCTGCAATTGTGGCAGCGTTGGAAAAAATTATCTTCTTCGACATCGCTGGTATGCCTTTGGTGGTGCTGTGGCTGCTGGTGGGTGCGATTTTCTTCACCTTAAGAATGAAGTTTGTGAATATCCGCGCCTTCCGTCATGCCCTTGATGTTGTGCGAGGACACTATGACAACCCTGATGAACCTGGAGAAGTCAGCCATTTTCAGGCATTAGCCGCAGCGCTTTCCGCAACAGTTGGACTGGGGAACATTGCTGGTGTTGCGATCGCTATCTCAGCACTCATTCAAAACGAGATATTGCTCTTTTGGCATCGCACGGAAGAGGTGTAAAACTTTAGGGGCTTATGCCATACATCCCTACTATCTGTTGCATGGATGCCAGAAATCCTGAGGGTGCAAGACGCAGCGCTCCTACAGAAGACAATTTATTACAGGATTATGCAACGCCAATCTTCTTATAGCCAGTAGGAAAAACCATGCCTGATACAACCTCCCTAACTTTGTTTTTGATTGCAGCCCTAACTTTAAATGTGACTCCGGGACCAGATATGCTCTATGTCATTGCCCGTAGTCTTGGACAAGGGCGCAAAGCAGGTGTTCTTTCGGCAATTGGGATTGGTATTGGTGCCTTAGTGCATACTCTAGCTGCTGCTGTTGGACTTTCAGCACTGTTAATGTCTTCAGCGATTGCCTACAGTGTGGTGAAGTACGTGGGTGCTGCGTATTTGATCTACCTGGGCGTTCGGATGATTTTGAGTCAGAAACGCAGTCAATCATTAGCAACACTTGCGAACGCCAGTCTGAGGCGGATTTTTTCACAAGCGATCGCAACCAGTGTCCTCAACCCGAAAGTAGCAATTTTCTTCATTGCCTTCTTGCCGCAATTTGCCAACCCTTCACAAGGTTCAGTAGCTTTGCAGATTGCTGTTTTAGGAGCTTTGTTTAGTACAACCGGAACGATTGTCAACACAAGCGTTGCCTTATTATCTGGTTCCTTCGGTGACTGGCTGCAAACCCGCCCTCGCTTCTCGCAATTCCAGCAATGGTTCACTGGCAGTGTGTTCGTTGCACTTGGCACAAGCATTGCCCTTCCTGAGCGTAAATAGTAAGCTCCTACACATCTAAGCTGATGTAGAAAACCATGACAGATACAACTGCCCTAGCAGTTTTTATGATTGCTGCCTTGACTCTGAACGTGACACCGGGACCGAATATGTTGTACGTCACCACACGTAGCCTAGGACAAGGGCGCAAAGCAGGTGTTGTCTCGGCAATCGGAATTGGTGTCGGTAACTTAGTACATACGTTGGCGGCTGCACTTGGACTTTCAGCGCTGTTAATGTCTTCAGCGATTGCCTACAGTGTGGTGAAGTATGTAGGTGCTGCGTATTTAATCTACCTGGGCGTTCGGATGATTTTGAAGAATGAACACAATAGCTCTTTAACAACGCTCACCGATGCTAGTCTGAGGCGGATTTTTTCACAAGCGATCGCAACCAGTGTCCTCAACCCCAAAGTCGCCCTTTTCTTCATCGCCTTTTTACCTCAGTTTGCCAACCCTTCACAAGGTTCAGTAGCTTTGCAGATTGCTGTTTTAGGAGCTTTGTTTAGTACGACAGGGACAATCGTAAACACAACAGTTGCCTTATTATCCGGTTCCTTCGGTGACTGGCTCCAAACCCGCCCTCGCTTCTCGCAATTCCAGCAATGGTTCACTGGCAGTGTGTTTGTAGCACTTGGCACTAGCATTGCCCTTCCTGAACGCAAGTAACAGATAACGGCTGATTGTCTTTACCAAATCAACACGTAATCCTTCACCAAATCAACACGTAGCAATTCCCACCGCTCAATAAACTGAAGGTGTTAGAACGCATCTACTAAAGGGAATACTTACATTGATGTTTGGTATATTTTATGGTTGGCTTCAACTCTCTACCCTTCAAATTCCTGCGCCGAAATACTCATACTACCTCTGGAATTGACCCGTCTATCAAAAGTACACAGCCAGTCGTGCTGAAGTCGCCAGCACCACCCCAGAAACCAAAATCACTCGCTGAGCTGGAAAAAGAAGCAGAGGCAAAATACTATGCCACTTACCCTCACAAGCAACCACAAGCCCAACCCGTAAAAGCGAAGCCCCGTATATTTAGCAAACTTATTTGGGCAGCGATACTACTCGGTATTCCTGTGGGTGCGGTTTGGGTGGCGAACCTGCCTTATCCAGTCATTCGTCGCCCAGTGGCACGGACTGCGCCAATTTTGCTGGTACCTAGCTATATGAGCTTAGACGAGAACTTCCGGCAAGCGATCGCTTCGGTTCAACAAGCCCAACAACTAATTGACAACCCCACTAGTCCAGCCGACTTGGATATGGGAGCAAAAAAGGTCAAAGAGGCACAAAAGCATCTCAATGCTCTACCAATTGGGTTCTTAAACGATTTGCCAGAGTATAGATATTGGTGGTATGACTCGCGGTTTAGCATCTACGGATTTAATTCCGCCCGTACTAAGGTTGGGCAACTAGAAGCCAAAGTGTTTCAAGAACAAAATGCCCAGACGTTGCTCACAGACAGTGAACTTGCTCTGAATAAAGCCAAACAGCAGTATCAACAGGCAGCAACACCAACCGATAAACAAATTGCGATCGCATCTTGGCGTTCAGCAATCGACCAACTAAAGCAAGTTCCTGGCTCCACTTTGGCAGGAAAAACGACACAAGCCAAATTAGAAAGCTACCAACGTGATTTTCAAGAAGTTGTTGGGCTTGCTGCTGGGAACGAGCGCATGAGTACGCTAATTCTAGGGGCGCAACAGTTTTCTTGGCAAGCAGCTAAAGCGGGTCAAAATCCACCGCATACTGTTGCAGAGTGGGAACAAGTGGAAAAGTTATGGCAGCAAGCAATTGCTCGGCTTGAGCAGATTCCTCAAGATGATCTTACAGGCTATGCTGAAGCACAGCGATTGCTAGCACAGTACAACACAAACTTGGGACAAGTACGGATACGACGACAAGCTGAGGAAACTTCTGTATATGCGCTGGGGTCAGCACAACGCCAAATTGAAAACTTGTTGGCTAATACTCCTACCGATGCCCAATCTCTAGATCGCAATCGCACTATTAGTCAGCTACAGAGCATTATTGATAAACTCAAAAGAGTTCAAAACGGTACGACGGCTTATTTAGAAGCTCAAAACTTACTGCTATCAGCACAAAACAAACTTAATCAACTTCAGTCTCAGCCTCCTAAAAACCCAGGCTAAAAAAGCTTTCAGCACGGCTGGATCATTAATTTCATCGTTACTACTAGTCGCCCCGCTTCTCGCAAGTGGGGTTTCTGTTATGGGTGTAGAAAAAGTGCGATCGCAACCCTACTTCTTTGAACAGGCGACAAAATGATGAAGTGATTAAGTGATTAAGTGATTCAAGCCAATTAAGTTAAAGAATGTTAAGTATCTGATCTCAAACGAAATCTTTTAGTGTTTCTTTCTTTCCCAAGTGGGGTTCAAGATTGTCGTTGATTTGTACACAAGTGAAGAGTGGTGCCTATCTTGGCTCTTAAGTGCCAATTACATAACCTACGTTAATTTTTTGTAGCAGTTACAAACCGTTGTGAACAAGCTAGTGGGGAATTATCCTTTATTTTGTACGATAAGTTGATAGAGCAGGTAGCAAAATCTGCACTACCAAGGGCGATTTCTACGGCATAACTATAATGGCTAGCACGCTAAGCATGTTAGTCGTGGCAAGGCGAGGCACTGGTGCTAAAGACGTTAGCCACGTCTACAGCGCAAATCTGCTGAGCTTGTGCTGACACTCGAAAAGCGTTAGTGAATCGGGGTGTAGTCTAATAGGCGCAAGCGATCTCGACTGACAACCGATTAGCTAACACACTCTCTCTAGACAAACTGATGCGAATGAAGTAACCCGCTCATTATGAAAAACCTCGTCACCTAGCTCATGGGTGCCGAATCACGTCGATATGCCTGGACAAAGCTAAAAAAACTGATTGATGATCATCACGACTTCCGTGCTGGCTGACTTACTGGAAGCCATGCCCCACCTGCGGCAGCAAGTTTATTTCAAGTCTTCTTTGACTGCACTCTCCCATGCTATGGAAGATCAGGTCTTAGCGGGAGCGGAGCAGCCTTTGGTGATTGCCAGTTTCCAGCGAGAGCGCTTCTATCGTCAAGAAGCGCACCGATATCGACGAATTGCCGAACAAACTTCTCAAGTCTATGTGCTGGCAGCACCGGAAACCGACTTTAAGAATAGCTCGGACTATTACGAGACTGTTGCCTTTGAGCCTGGAGATGCCCTCTCTCAAGAGTGGCATTTAGTCGTAATTGGGCAACTGTACGCTAACTGCTTGATTTGTCGGGAACGATTCGCCCCCATAGACAGCACAAATATGGAGATGGACCCGTCTCGCCGCTTTGAGGGAATTTGGACGTTTGACCGAAACGTTAGTAGGAAAGCCGCTGATTTACTGTTGACTCGCATTGAGGCTTACCGACCTGAACTGACGACCAAGATTGCAGAGGCAAAATCTTTATATGTAGGAGATTTGTCCTTCAGGGGAGAAACTGTTTCGCCATCGCTACGAGATGCTCCTAATCCCGACCCCTTTGTCCAACGTCTGGTGACTTACTTACAAGCGGGTCAGTACAAGTTGCTCAAAGCCTATCGCTCAATCTCCGCTCAAGAACAGAAAGAGCGCATGGTGAACTCAATTACGGCGGCAATTCGACGTAGCCTGAATCCTGATGAAATTCTTGAAGTCGCGGTGCGGGAATTGGGACAAGCGCTCGAATCGTGTCGTTGTCTGATTTATCGCTGTAAAGCAACAGATGCTGTGGCGACGATTACCCATGAATTTCTCAAAACTGGGGATAGTGGTGAAATATCTCTTGCTCCTGCACTAGGGCAAACTTGGCGGCTGCAAGATAATCACCTATTTCAAGCGGTTGTCCAGCGTCGAGAATTCATCTATGTAGAAAACACACAGGTAGAAACATGGCTTGATGGCACTGAAGAATTACTCAAGCCGCAGGGCGACCTCCCAAGGGAAAATTCTAATGGCGCTACGTTACCCAGTAAAGATTCCAGTGGTTCAGAGCAACCGCGTCAACGGAATGTGCGCCGACAGCGTCAAGGAAACAACTCAGCTCCAGAGGGGTTAGCGCAGCCGTCCGATGAAACTCGCGATTCGTCATCCTACTTGAAGAATCTGGCACAACAGTTTTCCATACGATCGCTTCTGCTGGTACCTGTACTGTATCAGGGTCAGTTACTAGGAATGGTAGAGTTACACCATTGTGGGACAACGCCTTATCGGTGGAAAGAAGATGAATTGTCACTGGTAGAAGCGATCGCAACTCAAGTCGGTGTTGCCCTCATTCAAGCCGAAGCCTACGCTAACCTCGAAGACTTAAACCAGCAACTAGAAGCCCTTGACCGTACTCGTAGCAATTTAGTTGCCATCACAGGTCACGAACTACGCACACCTCTGTCTACCATTCAGGTTTGCTTAGAAAGTCTCGCCACTGAACCTGATATGTCTCCAGAATTACGTCAGGTAATGCTCAACACTGCTCTTGCTGACGCTGAACGGATGCGGAAGCTGGTTCAAGACTTCCTTACCCTTTCTCGCCTAGAAAGCGGTCGTGTGGAATGGCACCCGGAAGCCCTTTCCTTGCAAGAGTGCATCGACCTCGCGCTCAGCAATATCCGAGCGCGTCGGTCTGAAGAGGAGCGACCGCAAATTACTGCACAAGTGCCAGAAGACCTCCCGCTTGTCCGAGCAGATGGCGAGTGGCTGGTCGAAGCTCTAGCTAAGCTTCTGGACAATGCTTGTAAATTTACAACCCCTCAAGGGCAAGTCACAATCGCGACCAAATCTAACGGCGGTCTCATGCTAGAAGTTACTGTAGCCGATACAGGCCGAGGCATTGAACCCAATCGACTGGAAGCTGTCTTTGACCGTTTCTATCAGGAAGAAGGAGCGCTGCGACGAACCGCTGGTGGAACAGGTCTAGGCTTGGCAATTTGTCGTCAGATTGTCAAAGGTTGGGGTGGTGAAATTTGGGCAGACTCCGCAGGCAAAGACCAAGGCAGTCAGTTTCACTTCACTGTCCCAATTAGCCCCCGTCCCGTAGAATCAAAGCCCTCAAAACCCAGCATTCAAAGAGTCACACCTCGTAACAAACGCTCAGCCGCCAAAAATCAGTCAGAAACCGACAACGGACTACAGCCAAAAAGCTAAGGTGATATTCATCATTTCTCTGCAACCAACAACCAACAACCAACAACCAACAACCAATAACCAACCAACGAACTGTAACAGTTCTTGACAGAGTGGCAAGACAGGTGTGACCTCGGTGATAGCATTCCCTAAATGCCCTTAATAAGGTGGAAAAAAATAGTATGGTAGACACCCTTACTGGACAAGCTCCTCTCTTTGGTGGCGGTACTGGCGGATTGCTGACCAAAGCCAAAGTGGAAGAAAAGTACGCAATCACCTGGACTAGCCCCAAAGAGCAAGTATTTGAATTGCCGACTGGTGGCGCGGCTACAATGCGTCAAGGTGACAACTTGCTGTATTTGGCTCGCAAAGAATACTGCATCGCCTTAGGCGGTCAGCAATTGCGGGCAAAATTCAAAATCAACAACTACAAGATTTACCGGATTTACCCTAATGGTGAAATCCAGTATCTGCATCCTAACGATGGCGTTTTCCCTGAGAAGGTCAATCCAGGACGTCCTTATGTCGGGAAGAGAGAGCGCAATATCGGTAGCAATGTAGAACCAGCTACGGTCAAGTTCAGTGGGCAGAAACCCTACGATATCGTCTAATCTGAGGGACTAGGAACTGGGGACTTAGGGACTGGGGAAAGAGGAAAAATTTAGAGATTATGGTGAATAGCCTCTATCTCTATTCCCTCTAGCCCTAACCCTCTAGTCCCCACGCTCTAGCCTCAACCCCCTAGCCCCTAGCAAACGGATGATTCTCCCAGATTTTTCTCAATTTTCAGCACTGGCTCAACAGGGTAATTTTGTTCCGGTTTACCAAGAGTGGGTAGCGGACTTGGAGACACCCGTATCAGCTTGGTATAAAGTTTGTGCGGGTCAGCCTTACAGCTTTTTGTTGGAATCGGTAGAAGGTGGCGAGAATCTAGGACGTTACAGTTTTTTAGGATGTGACCCGTTGTGGGTATTGGAAACAAGAGGAGAACGCACAACTCAGACGCATCGCGATGCTTCGGTTACGGTGTTTGAGGGCGACCCTTTTGAAACCCTAGCCGATTGTTTGAAACCTTATCAGCCCGTAAAATTGCCCCAACTACCGCCGGGAATTGGCGGTTTATTTGGTTTCTGGGGTTATGAGCTGATTCGCTGGGTGGAATCGCGTGTTCCTGTCTATCCACCTTCTGAGCAGGACTTACCGGATGGGTTATGGATGCAGGTGGACAATCTGATTATTTTTGATCAGGTGAAGCGTAAGATTTGGGCGATCGCATACGCGGATTTGCGAGGATCGGATGGGAATTTAGAGCAAGCGTATCAACAAGCGTGCGATCGCGTCCAGGCGTTGGTCAACAAACTTCAACTCCCCTTATCTGGCAAAGACACGGTACTAGAGTGGACACCTCCAGAAAGCGCGACTCAGGAGTTGTCTTATACGAGCAACACAGAAGCCTCTCAATTCTGCACGAATGTCGAAAAAGCGAAAGATTACATCCGTGCCGGAGACATCTTTCAAGTTGTGCTGTCCCAGCGCCTCTCGGCAGACTACAGTGGTGACCCCTTTGCCCTTTACCGTTCTCTGCGGCTAATTAATCCCTCGCCTTACATGGCATATTTCAACTTTGGGGATTGGCAAATTATTGGCTCTAGTCCAGAAGTGATGGTTAAGGCAACCACCTCACCTCACGGGGGACTCCAGGCAACCTTGCGACCGATTGCCGGGACAAGACGCCGAGGTCAGACCCTTCAAGAAGATGAGGCTTTAGCAGAGGAGTTACTCAAAGACCCAAAAGAGATTGCTGAACATGTCATGCTCGTTGACTTAGGTCGTAATGACCTAGGACGCGCTTGTAAGGCTGGGACAGTGAGTGTTGATCAACTGATGGTAATTGAGCGCTACTCCCATGTCATGCATATTGTCAGCAATGTCGTGGGAGAACTCGACGAAAATAAAACCACTTGGGATTTACTCAAAGCCTGCTTTCCTGCTGGTACCGTCAGCGGTGCGCCCAAGATTCGGGCAATGGAAATTATTCACGAACTAGAGCAGGAGCGTCGTGGTCCCTACTCTGGAGTATATGGTTGCTACGATTTTGAGGGTCAGCTCAACAGTGCGATTACGATTCGTACAATGATTGTTCGCCTGCAAGACTCTGGTCAGCATACTGTCTCTGTTCAAGCAGGTGCTGGTTTGGTTGCTGATTCTGACCCAGAAAAAGAATACGAAGAAACTCTCAATAAAGCGCGAGGCTTACTAGAGGCAATTCGCTGTCTTCGCTCAACGGGGCAAGAAAAAGTTGAAGGCTGAGAACAAACTAATCTGAAAATAGGTGTTGGGGGTTAGGTTGTAGGTTGTAGGGATTTTCATCCATTTGTTGTGAGCTTTCGTCTCATGTGCCTAATCTGAAAATAGCAGCGGGAGCAGGGGAGGAAAATTTTCCTCTCAACGTTCGTAAGCTTTTATCTCATGGTGCCTACTTCGTAAATAAGAAATTGTTAACCAGGAATTGCTCGGATGGGGTTGAGGGTTGTTCCATAATGACGGCTTCAATGGGCATAATGCCTGCTTTTTCTCCATTAATGCAACGAGCAGCTTCCCGTGATAAATCTAAAGTCCGATCAGGGACATAGGGACCTCGATCATTAATGCGGACAATTACAGACTCATCGTTTTCTAGGTTTCTTACTTTGAGATAAGTATTAAATGGTAAGGAGGGATGAGCGGCTGTGAGTTCGTGCTGATTGTAGGTTTCTCCTGTTGCAGTGAGACGACCATGAAAATAGCTGCCGTACCAGGAAGCCTGTCCTTCAAATGTTTTTGATGTTTCGACTAAGTTATGCAGTTGCCTCTGTGCTGCTGCTAGCTTCAAAGGAGCTTTTCCCAATACAAGACGGAGATTGTTTGCCCATTCAATTGCAAGTAGTTCGCCATTGCGGTTTAAGTCTGTCGCTAGGTGTTGGCTAACTTTAAATAAAATGCGATCGCCAATTTTTATCGCAGGTGAACCATCAAAGCGTGTCGGCTCAATTAAAGAGGTATCCAACGATGGGTCAGACAAGAGCCGCTTCAGACGTTGAGCGATTAAATTAGCTTGCTGCTGCTTAGGAAGTTGGGCAATTAACTGTCCCTTCACCCAGACTTGAAACTGCTTCGCCTCATTTTGGGAAACAGCCGCAACAGCTTGATTCTTTTGCCGTTGCGAGGAATGCCAAAAGCCTCGCCGTATACTTCGTCCTACTCTATTTTCTTGATTCCCAACTCGTTCTGAAGCCTGAGTAGTGACAACAACAATCGAAGATATTAGGGCTTTTTCCGCTGATTCAGCACGCTGGCGCCAAGGTAATAGATTCTGCATCACCTGCAAAATCTGCTGAGGAAGTGTTGCTTTAGATTGCTCTCGGTACGACACTTCACTCCACGAAGCCGATGAAGATAATTGATGGGTTGCAATGGGTTGGAAATTTTCTGCTGAATTTGAGTGAGGGGAACACAATCTATTGTCCGTTCCATGAACACGAGAGGGAGGGCGAACAGCGACTTCTTTTGGCTGGGGCTGATACTCAGAAGTACCTAACCCGAACTGAAATCCAATGTTAGGAACCGCTGCAACAGCTAATTTAGAAGACCAAATTTCTGGGTAGAGCGGTGATGGAAAAAGTCGAGGATTTGGTAATTCAATTGGGCTACTAACAACCGATAAAACTCCGGTAGGGCTAGCATTATTGAGGTAATCAGGTACCCTAAATAACCCTTGGCTAGATGCCAGAAAACAGCTAACCCAGGAAGTTACTCGAACAAGTCCGAAAAATGACATGAGCAGTGAAATCTTAATGTAAAATGCACACTGACTGATGAACAGTACTACATTATATAGACATCGGGGATCAATAGATCAATCTTGAGGATGATCCCAATAAGTAACCTAATGCGGCACTTTAGCGTTTTTTTTAGAGTGATCCCCAATTTGCACCCAACAGACTCCAGTTGTTCATTTCGTCATAGTGAATCTATAAAATCACGAAAATGAAGAGACTAACTTTTTATATTGTTGATGTCTTTGCCGTCGAAAAATATTCAGGTAATCAACTAGCCGTTTTCACGGATGCTGCTCATCTTTCTGAAGCTCAAATGCAAACGTTTGCTAAAGAGATGAATTATTCAGAAACGACTTTTATTACATCTACAGAGGTGCAAGAGGGAGGGTATAATGTACGGATTTTTACACCTGCGAAAGAACTGCCTTTTGCGGGTCATCCGACTTTAGGTACTGCCTATATTATTCAACAAGAAGTTATCAAACAATCTGTTGAAACCGTTAGTTTAAACTTAAAGGTCGGGCAAATTCCTGTAACTTGGCACAATTCGGAAGAGGCTGGTGAAGTCCTATGGATGCGTCAAAATCCACCTACCTTTCATCAAAAACTTGATGCTTCTGCCCTAGCTGTAGTTTTGGGTTTAGAGCAAGATGAGATTGATTCTCGTTTTCCTATTCAAGAAGTGTCTACAGGAGTTCCGTTTATTATTGTCCCTTTGAAAACCCATGAATCTCTTAAACGAATTCGTGTCAATAGGGATAAATACTTTGAGTTCGTAGAGAAAACTGAAGCAAAAGAAATCCTCGTGTTTTGTCCAGAAACCTACTCACCGGAGAATAATCTGAGCGTTCGGGTATTTGCTGAATATTTAGGGATTCCAGAAGACCCAGCAACGGGGAGTGCAAATGGTTGTTTGGCGGGGTATTTGCTTGAGTATTCCTACTTTGGAGAAAAGGCTGTGGATGTGCGTGTTGAGCAGGGTTATGAAATGGGTAGACCCTCTCTGTTATTACTCAAGGCGCAGAAGAAGGAAAACACGATAGAAGTGTTGGTCGGTGGTAAGGTGATGATGGTTGCAAAAGGAGAATTTGTTTAGAGCGATCGCATCTGATTGGTTTTGCGATAAGGATTTTTAATAGCTTTGCTTGCCTACGTTAAACCTTACTGATCTAATCGTTTAATGTATGACTGATGGAAAATTCAGCAACACACTGCAAGCTGACATCCAGCGCGTTATTGCTTCAGGTATAGACGACTTTTTTGAGTTAGCGAAAATTCTTGGTCGAAACCCTCTTGAGGATTTTGCTGGTACTGACCTGAGGCGCGTCAATTTCAAGCGTGCAGAACTCACTGGTGTAGATTTTCGCCACGCCAATCTCACTGGCGTGAATCTCAGTCTCGCTAACTTGAAACAGGCTGACTTAAGTAAGGCAATCCTTTGTGGTGCTAACTTTGTGTATGCTGACTTGAGTCGTGCCAACTTGAGTGGCGCTGACCTCAGCGAGGTCAGTCTGATTAATGCTAATCTCCGGGATGCTGACTTGCGGGGTGCTAATCTTCAGGGAGCAGATTTGCGGACGATGCTACCCCGTGCGAACTTAAGTGGTGCCAACTTGAGCGGTGCGAATTTGTGCAGTGCGTATTTACCAAAGGCTAACCTAAGCGGTGCGAATTTGAGCGGGGCTTTGCTTCAACAGGCAGAACTCAGTGAGGTGAATCTTAGTGAGGCGAATCTGCAAGGTGCTGACCTCAAGCAAGTTGAACTGGGAAGTGCCAATGTGGAAAAGGCTTACTTTGGCAACAATTTAGGACTGTCTAACACGATGAAGCTTGAGTTGATGCAGCGAGGAGCAGTCTTTATAGATTGATGGGATGAAGCAATTCAAAATCCTGTACTCGTTTGCCTAACTTCCTCAACAGACAAACTCAACGCCTCTGCCACCTGTTCCACAGTCAAACCCATTGATAATAACCGAGGTATTGCATCCATTCGCGTCTGCTCTACACTCTCAGCGCGTTGTCGCTCTTGTTCGGCGCGTTGCCGTTCTTGTTCAGTTCGCGATCGCTCCAGTTCGGCTCGTTCATCGCCAATCAATAATAGATTCCCTTGCTCATCCCACCACCGTAGCCAGAGTTGGGTTTGATTTTGATAGCTTCCTTGCCATAACCCCAATTCCACAGCTAGGGGTTCAATTGGATAATGCCCTCGGTCATTTGGCGTTAACTTCTGATACTGTCCACCCACCAAAATATAGACTTCTAGTTTGCCATTGTTGATTTCGTAGATGCCGTAGTAGGGAATCCCGATAATACGCTCATACACCCAAAACTTCCCTGGTTTCCTTGCCTCTCCTTCAATAGAGCGAGATAAAGGAGTGCGATCGCGTTCTTCTTCACCATTACCACTCGCAAACTCTAAAGCAATCAACGGCTTTATATGTTCCCGCCAAAGCACATAAGATCGCCGAATCTGACCATCAAGATTGGGTGGCACATTCGGAACATAAAACCAATCAGGTGCCTCTGCCCCTTTTTCAGGAGGTTCAGTCTCTCGCCAGTAGATGCCGCAGTCTTGCCCGATCGCATATTGTCCATCAGGATGTAGCTGCTGCAAAACGAGTCCAATCGAGTCGGTGAGAATTAAGCTTTGCGGATGCTCCTGGAAGTTCTTCACAAACGTTCCATCCGACTCTGGCAATTGGGTGTGGTCGGGAAACGGAGGAGGAAGTTTAACACTAGGGTTTACGCTCTGGGTCATGACTCTAAGGTTGAAATTTTATCATCGAATGCTAACAGCTAGAGGTGGCTCGAAGTGAGATTTAGCGGTATCCAAGTGCTTGAGTAACGTGGCTTGAGGAAGTGGTCCTTGTAAGTGACTCCAAGGCAATATTTGATCAGTTGACCAGTCAGCATGGACGTAGAAGTCAAGTTCCGGTAGTTGTCCTCGTAACTCCTTGAAGGCACGGCGGAAACTACCGACAGAGTCACCGTAATGTCGTGTTAGTTCCAAAAGAGGGGAGAGACGGCGATCGCCTCTTGATATCAATGCCTGAATCACTGACCAGTTATAGCTTTCCGGGCGAAACTCCATGCCTTGCGATCGCAAATTTTTCTGCAAAAACTTCAGTCGCTTCTCTGCATCAGGCTTTACACCAAACCACTGAAACGGAGTATGGGCTTTTGGGACAAACGTACTGCAACCCAGCGTTAATCGTAAACCAGGAACCGCTTTTTTGATGTCTTTCATCATCGCCACTGTCTGCTCCACGTCTGACATCTCTTCACCGGGAACACCCACCATGCCGTAGAGTTTGAGACTTTTTAATCCACCAGCTTTTGCATTGATTGCCGCTTGGATAATTTCTTGATTCGTCAGCTTCTTGTTGATAATCTGCCGCAACCGTTCTGAACCACTTTCAACCGCGATCGTGATTGAGCGGGTGTCTCGTTTGGCGAGGGTTTCTGCTAGCTTCTGCGTTACTGTGTTCGTCCGTACTGAAGCAATACTCAGCCGCACGTTTTCATACTGAGGCTGATTCAAGAAATCTAGCAACTGTTCAAACTCTGGATGTTGGGTAACTGATGCGCCCAATAAGCCGATGCGGTCAGTTACCTCTAACCCCCGCTTAATCGCAGGAATTAAGGAATCTTCCAAACTTGCTGTCCGAAACGGTAATGTTAGATAACTCGCCAGACAAAAGCGGCACATCTCTGGGCAACTACGTACCACTTCCACCATGTAGATGTTTTCCCAAGCGGCTTTCTCAGTTACGACTGTTGAAGCGGATAAGGTATTACCCCGATAGGTTTGCTTTTCTACCTTGGCGGGAATTTCGGTATCTATTGGGTGAATTGATGCGATCGCACCTGTTGATTCCTGGTAAATGACCTCATATAGGCTGGGAACATATACCCCTGGCACCTGCGCTAAACGACGCAGTTGAGTCTTTCGGTCAGCCGTGCGGACTTCTTTGTAAGCGTCAATGAAATCACCTAGGAGGTTTTCCCCATCTCCTAGCAATATCACATCAAAGAAGTCCGCAAAGGGTTCTGGGTTTGCCGTCAGCACTGGTCCACCACCAAAAACGAGAGGGTGGTCAGAGGAACGCTCTGCCGACTTTACTGGAATCTCCAGAAATTCCAGCAAATTCAATATATTGACATAATCTAATTCCCATGATAAAGAGTAGCCTAACAATTCCGGTCGTCCCGGTAATGGCTCATGGCAATCGGTAAACAAGCGACTCACCTGGATGTCAGAGCGCATGGCGAGTGTTGCCCACACGACCTGATAGCCTAGGCTAGTAATCCCGACGCTGTATTCATTGGGAAAGGCAAAGATGGTTGGAATCGCACCAGCATCAGGAGTGGCTGGTGTAAAAAGAAGGCGTTCAGATGCAAATACAACAGGGGTCACAGGCAGTGCGTGAGTGTAAGCGAAAGTGTCTCACCTATATCTAATTTTAAGAATTACAATCAACAACGCCAAAATCAGGGTTGTGGTGTTTGCCAGAATAACTGGCATTGCCTGAATTGCTAGCCCATACAGAAGCCAGAGGAAAACACCGATGCTGAAGGTAATCATCATTACTAAAGAAACATCTTTAGCTGACCGAGAACGCCATGTTTTAAGCACTTGGGGTAAAAAAGCGATCGTGGTTAGTGTTGCCGCGATGTAGCCTAAAATATCAATTGATTCTGTGTCCATTGTTATAAATTTTCAGCAACTACTGTTAACGACTAATGGCGGCTTTACCGGAGGATTGTAAAGCGAGGAGGCTTGTTTAGACCGTTCCTTGAGGACTTACATAAACTGATGCAATTCTTTGGAGAACTTTGAGCCATAGTCTGGCTAAGGGTTTCAAGGTATTGAGTCTTAATTTATAGCAAAAAGAAAATTACTACTTAGCCCAGATTTTGATCCCAAGCCCTAAAATAAGCAAGAAGTTGTGGTGGCTTGTGGTGTAATTGAGGAGTTGAAGTGTCAAAATTCATCCCAAAGAATAAAGATCTATCGAGCCAGTTGAATTCGGGAGCTTCGATGGTACCGAAACCGGAAGGGACGTCTCATAGTGATGTTCAACAAGATGAGAAAAAGCTATCTAAATCAAAGCGTTTGCCCTTGACACGCTTCCTACAAGGAGCCGCAGTCCCACTGAACGGGATGAAGCGTCTTTCGGGCACTGTAATCGAGCAGTTCACAGGACCAAGACAGCTACATCGTCGCTCCTGGTTTTGGTTGGGGTTGGGGGTTGGGGGTAGTGCGATCGCGTTAGGTGTAGGCTGGCAAGCGCTGGAGGCTAGTGTTCCTGATTCAACAGATAATGTCTTAACGTATGTCCGAGAGGACACCGTAACGATTAAAGCCGCAGATGGCGCAATCATTCAGCAAATTGGCCCAGCCACCCGTGAGACGCTGAAGGTTCAGGAAATACCTGAACGTTTAATTCAAGCCTTCATCGCGATTGAAGATCGACGCTTTGAAAACCATCATGGGGTCGATTTCCAAGGTGTTCTCCGTGCGGCGCTGTCTAACCTCCAGGCAGGGAATGTTGTTGAAGGCGGTAGCACAATCACCCAGCAGTTAGCGCGGATTGTCTACTTTGACCAAGAGCAGAGCATCATGCGTAAGCTCAAAGAAATGCGGATGGCGCAAAAAATTGAGGAGAATTTGAGCAAAGATCAAATTCTTGAGCGTTACTTGAACCTGGTCTATCTGGGTTCAGGAGCCTATGGAGTGACGGATGCAGCTTGGGTTTATTTTAGTAAAACCGTCAATCAACTAACTGTGCCAGAAATAGCGATGCTGGCGGCATTACCTCCTGCTCCTAGTGAATTCTCCCCGTTTATTAACGAAAAACTTGCGAAACAGCGCCGTGATATCGTGCTGCAACGGATGCAGGACGTTGGATATCTGACACCTGCTGAAGCTCAAGCGGCGATCGCAACCCCCCTAACGACAAAACGTAGTAATCCCAAACGGCTTGACCGCAAAGCCTACTACTTTACCGAATACGTTCAACAAGAACTACCCAAGTACGTCCCTAAAGATGTGCTATCTAAAGGCTTGACCGTTGAAACCACTCTAAATATGGAATGGCAAGCCGCTGCTGAAGAAGCAATTAAAGACACCATTGAAGAAAATGGTCGCTGGCAAGGGTTTAAGCAAGCTGCTTTAGTCGCAATTGACCCCCGTAATGGTCAGATCAAAGCCATGGTTGGGGGAAAAGATTTTTACGATCAACAATTTAACCGGGTCACTCAGGCTCAACGTCAGCCTGGTTCTACTTTTAAAACATTTCTTTACACCACTGCTGTTGCCGCAGGCATCTCTCCAAATCGTGGCTACTTAGACGCTCCCTACGTTGTCGATGGCTACGAACCGAAAAACTACAGTGAAAAATTCCGAGGCTGGATTTCAATTCGTGACGCCCTCATCTCCTCAATCAACGTTGTTGCCGTCAAAACGTTAATTGATGTCGGTTGGGAGCCAACCATCGAAGTAGCAAAGAAAATGGGCATCGAATCGAAACTTCACTCGACCTACTCCCTGGCATTAGGAGCGTCTGAGGTGAATCTCCTAGAGATGACGAGTGCTTACGGCACCCTCGCCGCCAAAGGAGTTCATACTAAACCCCACGGCATTAGGCGGATTCTTGACCAGCACGGCAAGGTGATTTACGAAGAAAACTTTAAGGGTGAACGAGCAATTGACGAAGAAACGGCTGCGATTATGACCTGGATGCTGCGAAGTGTTGTAACTAACGGAACCGGTCGTGCGGCTCAGCTAGGGCGACCTGTTGCGGGGAAAACTGGCACCACTGATGATGCTCGCGATCTCTGGTTTATTGGCTATATTCCTCAACTGGTAGGCGGTGTGTGGCTTGGCAATGACGACAACAAGCCGACCGGTGGTGCGAGTACTACAGCGGCTGCAACTTGGCGTCAGTTTATGAAGGAGGTCGTAGAAGATATGGAAGTTGAAGCCTTCCCCGACCGACCTGACAAAATTGAAGGTCGTAAGCCAACGATTGAAGCTAAGCGAATTCGATTTAAGCGAGCAATAACCAAAAAAGTTCCTGACTCAGAGAGGTCGGACAGGTCAGAACGGTCTTCTGAAGGTACATCTAGAAGAAGTAGAAGAAGCGATCGCACTACACGTTCCGAGGAAACACCAGTAGAACCTCGTCGTTCCAGGCGGCGTCGGCGCAGTGAAACAGTTAGCCAACCTCAGCCTCAGCAAGAACAACCCGTCAGACGTTCTCGTCGTCGCCGTACCTCAGACAATCAGGCTTCCAGCGAACCCGCTCCGAGCCAACCCGTTAGCAGAAGGTCGTCTCGTAGAAGCTACGATTCTAGTAATAATTCAGCTCCTAGACAATCAGCTCCTAGAGAGTCAGTTCGCGTGCGACGACAAGCTGCTCAATCTGCTCCCCCAGCGCCAAGACCCGCTGCAGCCCCTCCCGCTCCCAAGTTTGAACCCGCACCTGTTGCAGCCCCTCCCGCTCCTCCTGCTTCTAGAAAAGCGCCCTCTGCCCCAGCTCCGGCGGCGCCTGAGGCACCTGCTTCTGCGGAATGAAGTAGTTAGTTGTTAGTAGGGAACATAGAGGACATCTAGGGGGTAATTCACTGAATTGCTCCTTTAAGAACAATAACAAAAGGCAAGCATTGACAGTGAGTAGACGCATTCACGTTACATTGCCGGATTCTATTTATGAAGCTTTGGAGCGCTGGGCTGATCAACAGGGAAGACCTACAGCTAATCTGGGGGCTTTCCTGATTGAAGTGGCTGTAATGGAAGCTCAAAAAACAGGTGAGCTTCCACCCAAGCTCGAAAAACCCCAAAAGGGTAGGTAAAACGCAGGATTAACAAAGTAGCGTAGGCTATCCCGCACAAAACAATGCGATCGCACCTGTAAATTGTGAAAAGAATGTGTGATCGCTTCACTTGAAATGCTCAATTTCCACTTCACAGTCAATACTCAAGCGTTGACGGTCAATACTGTTTGCTTAACCATCCGCAAGAACACAGAGTGAGTTAATAATGTGTTTTGATCACTACTATTTATTGGTTCTAGTATTAAGAATTGTTGCCTAACAACGATTCAAACTCAGCTCTTAAGGACTGGATATCAGCGACTCTCGCCACTAACAAATTTTCCTTACCAGCATCATTTAACCGTACCTTCCAATACCGAATCCCTTCCGAGTGATTCATCCAAAATTGAATTACCGTATCCACAACCCGATCCATTTCCCAACCACCTTTAGGAGGAACAGTCTCTATAGATTCAAGGAAAGCATCGAGTGTGCATTGATAAGTTCCCACGTATTCGATGCCTGTTGATACGTTTCTTTGAATAAACGTCTGTTGATGGTTGAAGAAATCTAAAACTGGTGAGATACCTAAGATTTCAAACGTGTATTTCATCCCTGTGTTCCTATCTATTGGTAAGTTCTACAAAGATTTAACCAATAGTATGTCCCCCAAGTTTGTATCATTAACATCTAACTAAAGTTACGTTTTTGGTAAACCAGAAGTTGGATTTGGGAAGAAACTACGGGGACAGCGGCACTTCTTGATATACCGGGGGGAAAGCGAAAGTACTACGTTTGACCGCAACATGGTATCAAGGCAAAAGCTTGGCTTTCAGTGGAAAGATTTACCGTCCAGGCAGGTATTAGGAGCAAGTTTCTTTGCCGCCTTTTTTGGTACCTACCTGGCAATTTGGCTACAACAGACAGCCCTCAAATTTACAGCAGCAGGAATTGCCCAAACCCTTGCCGCGACTAGTCCTCTATTCGTACTGCCAATTGCGGTTTGGCTAGGTGAACTCGTGACGGTTCGAGCTGTTTTGGGTGTCTTGGTAGCAATTGCTGGGATTGCTTTAGTCTTAGGCTGAATGTCACTGACTTAAGCGAAAAATAGTCGTTTGTAGAAAAACCAGGCTTGGGGGTGTTCCCCAAACCGCCCACTATTTGATTAACTTGTCGGTGAAAGTTGAGCAATGATCGCATCCTCTTGCCCAGTTGCCCAACTAGCGAAGCGCTTGGCTAGGGGTGGGACAAACACCAGTGGGTTTGTAAATCCAGAGAAGACATAAGCTCCCTCTATATTACTAATCGCCCCAACAACAGGAAGACGGTTGTTGCTGAAAGCGACTAGGCAGTGATGCCAAGTTCCGGGTAGGTTCTCAAGAGTAGGCAAGATAGTCCCAATTTGGGAGCGAATCAGGGCTTCGCTGGTAGCTTGATCAACCTGCGCGTTGGGGTCAGTTAGAACACGACTGATTTGACCAATCCGTAAACTACCATCGAGAAACTGGATTACACCTGCGTCTAAAATGGGTGGCAGGGGTTCATGACCTGGCTCATCCCATAAAGGGTCTACGTCCGTCCTACTTGCTTTTTCTTCTAGGTCAAACCGCTTCGTATGGGCTGGCATTACTAGGGTATGGAGTTGGATGTCAACGGGTGGGGTTTCGATTAGTTCGGCATGGGTGAAGTACACAGGAACCTGAATCCCCACGGCTTTGAGTAAGGCACGGCTGAGTCCTCCGGCACAAACCACAGTTTTAGCGGCGTGATAGGTTGACTCTTTGGTTTTGACTCCCTTGATTTGATTGCCTTCTCGTAGCAGTTCCACAACTTGAGTAATCTGAACTTCCCCCCCAGCACGGTGGAAGGCTTGCCTGTAACCCTCAGCCAGTTTACTGGGTCGGATGTGACCGTGGCGAACCGTTAGTGCCCCGGCGATCGCATTTGGGTTGAGCAGTGGTTCTAGTTCACAAGCATCCTCTACACTCAGCAAGGTAGGGGGAATCGCAAAACGGCTATAGTTGTCTGCCACAGCTTGCGGGTTACTCTTCTTTTCAATGGTCAGCAGTAAATCTAACTCCCGAAACTGAGTATCCGTTTCTAACTCTTCAGATAAATGACGGTGACGTTCGATTCCTTCCTGGCAGAGGATTCGTGTTAAGTCTGATACGCCTGACCAATAGGCAAGTCCACCATACCCATAACGGGTGGCTCCTTGGAGGGTAGCATGTTGCTCCAGTATCAGAACACTAAAGCCTGCGATCGCTAGTTCATAAGCGAGTGCTGCACCTGTAATACCTCCACCGACCACAATCCAGTCGTATATTTTCATAGATTCTCTTGTCACGCCGATTGATAAACTCCTTGCAAAAGTCTACGATGCTCATTCATTAAAGTCTGAGTGATAGGTAGCACTTAGCGGTCAGCTATCAGCCATCAGCTTTTTCTGAGATTCCTGCTGCTTGGAGGATGTTATCGGAAATGACTATGATATGGGGCTTGTGCCTAAGTCCTAACTTCCTCTTTTTTGCTCCAAGTAACCTGTCAAACGATTTTTTTTACAAAATCTTTTATTCAATCAGTGATTCAACGAAGTCAAGTTAATCTTTTAGTCTATAACGTGGAAGTAGAGGAAATCGTAAGATGGCAGACTTGAGTAAATACCGAAACTGTATTCAGCAAATCCTAAAGGAATATGCAGAGTATGTCTCTTCAAATGATGAAATTGAAGCTCAAATTATTGCAGATACAGAAGGCGATCATTATCAACTACTTTATATGGGTTGGCAAAACAAGCGGCGAGTTTTTGGTCCTGTGATGCACTTTGACATCAAAGATGGCAAAATTTGGATTCAGTGGAATGGAACAGAGGAAGAGGTTGGGCAGCGATTAGTTGAAATGGGTGTACCGAAGGAGGATATTGTTGTTGGATTTCATCCACCCTATATTCGTGAGTTTACAGATTATGCAGTATGTTGAACTAACTAAATTTTGGTGATTTTTTCAAGGATTCCAAACTCTAAAGACGTATTAGATATCGCATTTCCTCCATCTCGTCATCAATCAACTTGTAAATCACGTAGAAGTAAAAGCGATCGCGCTCTTGATTATCACCTTCGGCTTACAACGAGGAGATGAGGGACTATCTACTGTTCACCAGCAGACTGCAAGACATTAGCGTACAGTTGTTTGCTAATTCGGAAACTTGCCTGAGCAATCAAATTATCCATTACGGGTTTGGACTTCAATCGTACCTGGTACTGTATAGCCTAAACCTGCCATTTCATTGTAAACAGCTTGGGGAATAATAATGCTGCCATAAAGTTGTTGCAATAGATTTAGCTGTCCAACGGCTGCAAGGTTGGTGATTGGAGAAGTGTTGCTGACAACCGTCACAAGTCACCTAGTTTCCGTAGTGTTTTGAGATCAGCTTGAAAATCTTCTACATCATAATGAACGCAAATTTCTCGCTTTGCAAGCTCCTGTTGGAACTCGATTAGATGCATCCCTGCTAGGCGACGGGCTTTTCCAATACTAATTTTGTATTTTTGGAAGAGAATAATCGCAATTTCTAGCCTTAATTCGGCTTCTGACATTCCTGCGGCTTGGAGGATGTCATCGGGAATGACTACGCTCATTATGTCTTCTGCCTCAGATTGCCAACTCTACTGACTTCAAGATAAGCGATCGCGATCGCATTTCCTCCATCTAGTCATCAGTCAACTTGTAAGTCCCGTAGGAAGTAAAAGCGATCGCATTAATGCATAGCATCCTGCTCTTAGTTCTTGCTCTCCCCCTAACGAATATACCTCGCCGACGCAACCCAGCCGTTACTGCTCGGTGTACGTGCTCATCCATATATAAGGCTAGACTCACTTCAATAGTCCCTGTGCCCGCAGTCTAGCAACGAAAGGAGATTCACCTGCTTCTTGGCGTAACTTCTCGGCATATTCCCCTCGTCGTTTGATATCGGCATCAAGTTCCTCTTTGTTGTCCCAGTAATAAGCTAATGCCGAGTAAATCTGGCTCATTGTCAAATAGGGATGTTGGAATTGCAACTCTTCAGGACTCCAACCATACGCTATCTGAGCCATGACCAATTCGACGACTTTCATGGTAGTTCCAGCAATGATTGGGACATTGCGCTCATCAAGTTGCACGTACTTATGAGGGGTCGTCGTTGGGGAAGTCATTACTATTTGCCTGATTCATTCGATTAATCTCAATTATCGCCTTGGGCAAGCCCAGTCTGAAATGCGATCGCGTTTCTCTTCTCAAGTGCGATCGCATTTCCTCCATCTAGTCGTCAGTCAACTTGTAAGTCCCGTAGGAAGTAAAAGAGATCGCTCTGTTCACTTCCTCTTTTTTGCCTCAAGTAACCTGTTAAAGTTGAGGAAAACCATAGTAGAATTTCGAGCAGTTCTTGTGGCTTTTCTCTAGCTAGTTTTGCAGAATATACTGACCAATAATTTTCTTAAGTTCTTGAGGTGCTTCAATAGCTATCGCGGCTCCTAAATCGGGACGAACAACCCACCACCAAATTAAGGTTTCCATCAGGCTTGGTGGCTCATTATTGGGGCACCATTCGATATAGTCTTCATTCACACCAACAACATTGGCACAAAGGTCATTTGCTCTAGCAACACGCTCATCGAGTTTCTCAAACTGCACGACATCTTGCCAATTAACCTGACTTGGAATTGCATTTAAAATTGATTGTACGTCTAGAGTAAGCATTACACTGTACCTCTGTTCTTGATGCTAGTTGTCTGGCTATTTCCTGCCTGGTTTCGTCTGTCACTTAAGTTAATTGGAGCGCACTCCTCTACTCAATCGTATCGTTAGCGATCGCGTTTACCTATGACTTATTGCAGAAGCGATCGCCTTTCCTCCATCTACTCCTCACTCAACTTGCAAATCACGCAGGAAGTAAAAGCGATCGCAAAGCCATCCTATTCCTTCTCATCACTGTTGAAAATTACAATGGTAAAATACCAATGGCGTTGGAGAGTCTGAATGAGTGTACGCAGTGTACGGTTTATCTTGAGCGATTATGTGGATAAAGCGAACGCACTAGCCATTTACGACAAGTTGGAAGACGGCACGTTTGTTGGTAAAATTCCCCTTTGTAAGGGAGTGATAGCCTTCGGAATGACGTTGCGAGAGTGCGAGGATGAGTTACGCTCAACACTGGAAGACTGGATTCTGCTGGGGTTAAAACTTAGACATTCCTTACCTGTGATTGATGGTATTGATTTAAACCAGGAGCCAACTTTTGAGCCGATGGACACCCTCTAAGCGTCGAGATTTTGTCAAGAAGTTGCGAAAACTTAACTTTGAGGGGCTTTTTTCTGGAACAAGGCATCAATTCATGGTTTACGAGCAGCATCGCCTTACTATTCCCTCTAATGATGAATATTCTGTTCTCAACTGCGAATGATGATTCAGGAAGTTGAAGAGATTCTAGAGAGGGAAATTACCCTTGAAGAGTGGAATAGCCTTTAAAATTTGGCACTAAGGCGATCGCGTTTCTCTTCCCAAGTGTGATCGCATTTCCTCCATCTACTCCTCAGTCAACTTGTAAATTACGCAGGAAGTAAAAGCGATCGCTTCTCCAATCACTTTCCTTAATTCGCCCCACGTAACCTGTTAAAGGTGAGGAAAGCTCAATCAGAATTTCGTGCATTTCTCGAAGCTGCAACGGCTGAGGAGGATTAGAACCGAAATAGGCTCCATAAAGAGCATCAACTCCAGCCTGATCTAAGCCTGTGTTTTCCAGAAAGGTTTTCACAAGCTGGACTAGATGCGATCGCAATTTGATATCTTTGTTAACTTTGTCGATGTAACTATCTACTTTATCGTCAGCTAAACCGAAGGGAGCTTGTTGCAAACACAGCTTAAGCTCTAGCAAATCTATAGAGTTTTTGTGCTGTGCTTGGAGTTTAACCAGTCTTTGCAACGTTTCAGGTCTGATGGCATTCATTTGATTTTCAATAGCTGCTTGAAGAGCTGGAGGAGTTAAAGGACCAGCGGCAACAATCAACTTGATTGCACGGTCAAATTCAGCTTTACCTAGATGGGTATGACCGAGATGGATTAGCTGAGCCGTTACGCTGTTCGGTACACTTTCTTTTTTACTGGCTTTGCATTCGCCAACTACTGGATAGGGTTTTTCACAGTAAAAATCTATTCCTCCAGCGCCTCCTGTAGCCTGTGGATCGAGGCTAGCTTTTGGGTTGCTGTTAGAATTTGTGAAACCTAGCTTTATTAAGCTCCTTCGGACTAATTTTTCAAATTCTTGACCCTCGCTGGAATTCCCTACCTCTGCAATTTTCTGAATCCAAGCCAAATCTGAATCTATTCGCTTTGCAGTTTGATTACTACTCCAGCCCAGAAATATTCTTATACACTGGTCTAGTTCCTCGGCTACTGGGTTTGTGGCTGATAAAAGAGCGAGCGCACTCTCCAACTCTTCCAATTCAGGATGCAACGGTGGCTGTCGTTCTTGCATTTGGCAACAGCGCTGTTCAAAGAAGGTGTTGTTTAAGACAGGCGTTGCTTGGGTAACCGTCAAAGATTGCGGTAGGGGAACAAATCGGGGATTGGGATTTACGGGTATTTTAAGGGGTTGAGGAAGTCGGTAAACTCGCAAGTAAGCAAGAAAAATATTCCCCCGCTTTGAGAGAGTTTGCTGTAAGGCTTCTTTTGTCCATACCGTCAGGTGCGGCAAAAAATCAAGGGGTTCGGATTCATCCAGCACTTGGCAGAGTTCACACCTTGCCCAGGCTTTAATCGAAACGGTTTCAGAACCAAGTTCAGCCAGACTTTTTTGGGCAATAGGCAGAAAGTTTGAGCGATAATGCTGCTCGGTTGACAGGACATTACTCGAAGTGTCGGAGGGATAGAGGGCAAATTGCCGCCCCGGATTAACGAATATCCGAGGCATTGCAGCTATCATCAACCCTCTGATTAAGGCTTCTATATCTGGGGCAGGCAGACATAATGCTGTTGGAATTGAAACCTGCTGACTCATTTTGGGTTATCTAAATGTTTAGCTCGATGTTATCTACTGAGTCAGATACAGTTTGAGGAATGCTAACAGGCATATCTTCATCCAACAAGTTTTCAGGCTCTTGACCAGAAGGATCGCTTAGAATCTCTCGGATGAGCGGGTTATCAATTGCTAACCTTTTCTGCCGTATAAAATCTAGAATTTCCTCCTCACTCAGTTCATAACTTTCACAATTATCCAAGACAGCTCTGATAGCTAAAAGAGGTTTGATATCTTGGCTCTGCAAAAGCACCCATTCTCCACCTTTTTTTAATAGCTTTTTTATACAGTCTTTTGCTCCGGCTGCTCCTGAATTTATTTTATTAGAGCGAACCAAGCAACCGCGAGTTATGTCAAATTTCTCATAGTTTATTAGTCGTTTTAATGCAGCTCCCTGATATCTTCCTCCAGATTGCTGAAGAACAGCCACTCCAATTTTTATGATTTCTTGATTTTCTTTGCCAACTATTTTAAAGTGAATATATCCTTTGTCTGCACTGTTGGCTTGAATCTCTTCAATTGTACTGATTGTTATATTCTCTAGCGTGTGGTTTTTTAGAGCAAAGAAGGCTGACCACAAAGCATCAGCAATTACATCATTATTTTCTTCCGATAAGACATCTATATTCTCTTCAATATTTGCCAATTCTGCCTCGAAGGAAGGTTCAACCAAATGTTTTGGTGGACGCGGTGGTAGCTTACCACCCTTGGGTGGGATTACAGGTTCTGGTATAATAAAATGTTCTGCACACCACTTTAATACTGCTCTTATGGTAGGTTTGCCCTTACCCAGATCTCTAAGTTTATTTTCATCAAATGGATAGAGCGGATGAGGTGGATTTAGTTGATTTTCTTCGTAAAACTCTTTCAACCAATAAAAAACTATTGCCAAAATATCATCAGAGTTCAGATAGTTTAAGGTGATAGGTTGTCTGTCCCTTTGTTCACTTACCAGCCGATCAATCACCGCTTCTGCTTGCGGCAAATGTTTAACTTGATCTCTCCAGGTTTCAGGATACATTGCCATCAGTAAAACGCCACGTTCGAGGTTGTTGTATAAATCCTTTGTTAAGTTAGCAACGACTTGTGCTGCTGTAAAGCCATTATCATCAGCATCCGCAACATCTAATTCATCAAAGCAGATTACAGGCACTCTGTAACTACTGGTTATGTCTAAAATTTGGCGAATAGTGCTTAATGCTTCAGCTTCCCTGTCCTCTCTTTTGGGATTGGGGAGTACCATTGCCTCTGCTTGTGTCTGCGTTAATTCCAAACCAGAGAGCCAATGAGTTGCATAGATAGCGTGTGCAGAAGAGAGTGTCCACAGAATAGCTTTCACTATGTAAGGATTGTTGATATGAGGCTTTATCTGAAGAACACTATCAGTCAAGAGTTCGACTACTTTATTTGAATGTTTACTCAACCATGATGGGAATAGGCGAATATACTGCTGAGGTGTGTAATTCCATTTCTTTACTTCATTAATCAAAGCTGCTGCTACTTCTTGCCACTGCATCACCCCTTGGTAACTACCAAATGCTCTGAGGCTAGAGGCTACGGTTTGAAGAAATTGATACTTAATCTGATTGAGGTTGTCATACTTGCTCATGTAGATAAATAAGGCACCGTTTTCTGCCTGCAAACGATGCCGAATCCGACTGATTATTTGGCTTTTTCCTAGCCCTTTTTCAGCGGTAATAGTGATGCCTACAACTTGACGCTGCCCTTGGCGTACTTGTGCAACTGCTTCCAAAACAGCATTAGAGGCATGAGCATTGATTGAAGGAACATCAGGAAAACTCTTTGCCCATATCTGCGGAGGTCTGACAACAATATGACCCGCAAACGGATTGTGACTTCTAATAAGGTCGTCAATATTAGATGGATTACTGCTCATAGGTTTGTGGAATGACTGAGTGAGAAGTGAATGACAATTTAGGGTTACAGAAGTCTGGCATAGCAGCGTAGTCCATCGAGTTCTGTGGTGATGGAATCTTCAATCTTGTCTGGGGCACTGTCTTCTACGCTGCCGCCTTGAAGCTGCAAAATGTCGTTAGCTTGCATTTCCATCAGCCACTCATTGAACTGAGAACGGCTAACACGATCGCCTATTTCCCGCCGAATCCGATAAATCGGCACTAGATTGTCCAGGTTGTAGTCGCGGTTAAGCTGGTCGTAGACATCTAACGCTATGTGCTTAAACTTGTCGTAAGATGCGATCGCATATGAGTCAGCCGATTTGCCATTGGTAGCTGCCGAGTTGACACCACCATCCATCTGTGAAATCCACCTGACTAAAGCATTAGCAACCCAAGTCCCAACAATCGAACCCTCAAACTTCACTTCAGGATGTTTCAGACTCTCGCCTAGGATTTCCTTACCTTTATCAGAGAGTTTGAATTTATTTTTATTGATTGCGATCGCTCCATCCTTTTCTAATTGGTCAAAAATTCCTTGATAGTCTGCTACTTTCTGACTCTTTGATACAATTCGTCTTGTCACTTGACTTTTCATCACTTCTTCCTTGCTGGCTCCGATATCCCACAAAGCAAGCAGCAAGCGAGTTTTAGCTTGGTGTTCGTTAACACCTGAACCCTTAGATTGGACTTTGTTTTTTGTTGACATATTAATAATTGCAGGTAAGTTGAGAGGTAGAATTAGTCTTTCAAAGGCTATTTCCCAGAGCTACAGTATCTACACAGCCCAAAGACAATAATCGGGAAACGCTATTCCTAATGCCACCGTAAATTTACGGAAACTTTAAATCTCCTCAAAGCAGGTAAATATCAGGTTGCTTGATGAAATTTTTAGGAATTGACCTAGGTTGGAGTTCTGGAGCTAGCGGACTGTGCTGCTTAGCTTGGTCAAATGGATCGTTGCACCTACTAGATCTAAGCCTTAAGCAAGCAATAACAGACATCCATAAATGGGTAGATAAATGGGCATCCTCCACAGAACCCGCAATGATTGCCGTTGATGCCCCAACGCTTATCCCCAACCTCACAGGAATGCGCCTACCGGATAAGCTCACCCACCAGCACTTTCGCCACTATCACGCCGGATGCTACCCCGCCAACCTCGGACGACCATTTGCACAACGCACAGTCGAGTTTGGTCTAAGTCTCGAAGCACGAGGCTTTACTCACGCCCCTGTAATTGTCCCCAAAGAATTAGGTCGCTTCCAAATCGAAGTATTTCCCCATCCTGCGAGCGTGCATTTATTTGGTCTAACTCGCATCCTCAAATACAAAAAAGGCACCCTTGCTGAGCGACGATTAGAACTGATAAAACTTCGTCAATACATTTTGGATATCTTGCCCACCCTAGAACCGACCTTAAACCTCTGTGCTTCCTCCCTCCCCGAAATCCCCACCACAGGCACAGCCCTCAAAGCCGTCGAAGACCAACTCGATAGCCTAATCTGCGCTTACGTTGCGGCTCACTGGTGGTACTGGGGCATTGAGCGCAATTGGGTACTAGGAGATGCCACAACGGGTTACATTGTTGTTCCCGCTCCAGCTAAGTAGGACAACGCAATTATGGCAGCAACTAATTAACAGAGTCTTCCGATGTGAGGGTTTGGCTAATTGTAGCCGTGCCTTCAGAAGGCGTTAAGGTTGTACTGGGAGTTACACGCGGTTGATTGAAGTAGTCATAAACCGTGCGAGAGATTTGGCGGATTAGCTCTTCAGCCGTGGCATCATTGTGGGGACGCTTCACCATAACAGCGACTAGGTAACGTTTACCCGACGGCATATCCACCAAACCAACATCAGCGAGTAGTGAGCCGATATTACCTGTTTTGTGGGCAATGATTGCTCCGGCACCCAATCCTTGAGGTAATAGGGAATTTGTTTGAGTCCGCTGCATAATGTCTAAAAGGCGATCGCGCGATCGCAATGACACTAATTTCCCTTGATTCACAAGCGACATCAAATTTCCCAAGTCTTTAGGACTCGTTGTATTCGTTCCTTCGACATCTGGTAGTGGGCTGTTAAGGCTTGTTGCCGACAAGCCCCACTCGCGGAAGCGTGCATTTAGTGCTGCTGCCCCACCGAGCCGGGTAATGAGCATATTAGTGGCGGTGTTATCACTAATTACGATCATCTTCGTTGCCACTTCCAAGGCTGTGTACTGTGTTCCAGCTTGTTTGTACTGCAAATCTCCAGAACCAGCCGCAATCATTTCCGGTTGCATCGTTAGGGGTTCATCCAACCGAATTTTGCCCTCATCCACATCCTGAAAAAACGCGACTAGAATTGGCACCTTGATTGTGCTAGCGGAAGCAAAAGTGGCATTACTCTGCCAGTCTAGATATGCCCCGGTATCCATATCGACAAGAAAGACTCCGGGTTGCAAGGTTGGGTGTTCTGCCGCTAATGTCTGCATTTGCGCTTTTAACTCAGGGATTTCCTGGCTCAGTGCTAGGGGTGTGCCCGTGTTAACCTCACTAGGGCTTTCCTGAACTTCAGCTGTGGGAGTCTCCTTAACCTTATCTGATGCTTGTGTTGCTGGATTTAATACCGACAATAGTGTCCCAACAATGGCACCAATACCAATCCCCAAAATCAATAGACGAATGATATGAATAAATGGACTCAGAGGACGCTTTGGGGAATGCCGAGGTGAACGAGCTTTCTTGCTTTGAGGCGACACAGAAGCAGGGGATTGTCGAACACGTCTAGTTCCCGTTCCCACTGGTGCCGGAGTAACAGGTATTGTTCCACCCATTCTTAACCGCTTGTTGCCCGGACGTAGATTGCTGGTATCCACCTGCTGTTTAGGGCGCGGGAAAGCTGGAGCCTCAATAGGAGCGCGTACAGTCCGTCTACGTGCCGCGTCAACGTTTGGTGAGAAAGGGTTTCCGCGAGGTATTCTGAGTTTTGGTTGCTGAGGATTAAGCTCAGAACCCGGTTGCAATGGCTGCACCTGAGGCAGAATACGGCTTACTGATTGTGGCTTTGGCTTGCGAGGTATCTGCCCCCTCACAGGAATAGCTTGGGGGCGTAGATCAGGCGGTTGAGGCAGTTTACGTGATTCCTCCTGCCCAATCAGTGGTTTTTGTTGGTTTCGACGCCGACGAATACGAAGGCGATCGCGTTGTCCCTGTTCCATTTCCAAATCCTCAGGCTGATGCCTCTTGTCCCTAGACGCTGCCACTCGTGGCACCTCCACTCCAACGCAATCCAGTTAGTTGTATACGGCTGTCCTACACTTAACTCTTTTAGCAGCAATTCGTTAATTGCTGGCATCCTAATTATCTCAACGAGTTATTTAACCAAGCCTATTTTAGAACTCATTTGGCTCAGAGCCATGACCCACAATAGGTGTTGGCAGACATTGTAGCGCCCATTCCATCTGGCGGAGAATCCCTCTAAGCATCGCCACTTCCCCAGCCGTCGGCGTGGCACGGTTGAACAGGCTTCGGAACTTCTCCATTCGCGCTGTTGCCGTATGAGGAAAGAGATAACCAATTTTTAATAAAACAGCTTCCAAGTGTTCGTAGTAGCCTTCCAAAACTTCGAGTGGGGCAGCATCGATCGGTTGGGGAGTCGGGAAGAAATTTTGAGGCTCGACTTCTGGAAATCCTTGAGCAAGCTGAAAAAGCTCGTAACAGCAAACAGCAACCGCCTGAGCAAGGTTTAAGGAGGGATAGTCGGCACTAGAGGGAATACAGACAAATCGCTGGGCATAATTGAGTTCAACATTGCTCAATCCCCGGTATTCTGGTCCAAAAATTAATGCCGAAGTTACGGCTTCTTCGAGTAACCAGGGCAGTGCCACTCTGGGGTGTTCCAGTTGAGTTGAGAGACTGCGGACACGGGCCGTCGTTGCGATCGCACGTTGACATCCTGTTAAAGCCAACGGCAATGTCTCCACCTGCTGCGCTGTTTCCAAAATATCTACGCCATGAACTGCCATCTGCCGCGCTTCTACTCCTAGTGGATCACACTGAGGATTCACTAGCACTAGCTGACTCAGTCCCATATTCTTCATCACACGGGCAACCGAACCTACATTCAATGCCCCAGCAGGTTCTACCAAAACAATCTTGACTCTTGCTAAACCCATCGTGAGCCTTCTAATCTGAAAATAGGTGATAGGTGGTAGGGGAGAGGGATTTTCATTCTTCGCTGCAAGCAACTGTTCATGGGTATCTAAGTTGGGAAGTGAGAGAGAAGAGAAGTTTTCATTTTTTTAGATATTTAATACTTCTTTACAATTAAATAGATAAATTACTCGTCAACTTAGTATGGTACGTCAGCGCTCTAAATCAGACCTTCCTACAAAAATTTGCCCTGTTTGTGGGCGCCCATTCACTTGGCGGAAAAAATGGGCAGAGTGCTGGGATGATGTAAAGTACTGTTCAGAACGCTGCCGCCGACGTAAATCTCAAGCCAATTAGCTAGTCAATTGTCTTAATTCCTTAACTTTTTGTACTTGACACTTTACACGTCATCCTTCAAAATTCATACTTTGTTATATCAGTCAATCAGGTGCAACCTAAACTTATTATTCATGGCGGTGCTGGTAGTTCCCTCAAGGGCAAAGCCGGAGCGGACGCGGTGCGCCAATCGCTCTATACAATCATTGAGGATGTTTATTCCTTATTGTTAAGTGGTGCTGATGCACGGGATGCGGTTGTGCGAGGCTGTCAACTGTTGGAGGATGACACTCGTTTTAATGCGGGAACAGGTTCAGTTTTGCAATCGGATGGGCAAATCCGCATGAGTGCAGCGTTGATGGAAGGCAAGTTTCAGCGCTTCAGTGGTGTAATTAATGTTTCAAGAGTCCAAAATCCGATTGAACTCGCTACATTTTTGCAAGATTCTGCTGACCGAGTGCTTTCTGAGTACGGGGCAGCAGAACTGATGCGAGAACTCAATACACCTGTTTACAATCCCCTAACTGACTTGCGATTGGGAGAGTGGATGCTGGAACGGCAGGAAAATTTTGACAAGACGATGGCGGGTGTCGTTGCGGAAACAGAATTAGTTAAGCCTGCTGAGGCGGGACGTGGAACAATTGGTGTCGTGGCTTTGGATACTCACGGATGCCTCGTCGCGGGGACATCTACAGGTGGTAAAGGCTTTGAACGAATTGGTCGCGTCAGTGACTGTGCAATGCCAGCAGGAAACTATGCGACGAAAAAGGCAGCCGTTAGCTGTACGGGGATTGGAGAAGACATTATTGATGAGTGTCTAGCGGCGCGGATTGTCGTGCGTGTCACTGACGGTTTATCCCTGGTTGAGTCGATGAAGCGTTCATTTACAGAAGCGAGGGAAAATCACCGAGATTTCGGTGCGATCGCCATTGATGCTACAGGTGCGATCGCTTGGGGGAAAACAAGCCAGGTTCTCCTGTCGGCTTATCATACAGGTGATCTGATGGGAGACACTCTGGAAATGACGGAGGATGTGCAAACCCTCTAGAGTGCCAGTCCAGTACTAGACCATATTGGCAGAAATAAGTGACCAGCTTAAGCAGGTTCGGGAAACCC
>NZ_JCACKQ010000010.1:0-116078 GCF_059505465.1 Symplocastrum torsivum
TTATTTGGGGCAGTATTTCCTTAAGTTGACACCAATGACAGCCGTGCGCCCCTAATAGGCAATTGGATATGGTAGCAAATCTCTGATTAAGATTGAAATACCACTTATGAAGTTTTATTAATGATGATTGTTCGGCGACTAGCTGCATTCCTCTTGACGCTCCTTGCTCTATGCTGTGCCTTCCCAGCAGAAGCGGCTGACTATCCTCCTCCGCTGTCCTACAGTAATGCAGAACTAAAAGCCCATGACTTTTCGGGGCAAACCTTACGAACTGCTGAGTTTTCTAATGCAAATTTGGAGTTAACTAACTTTGCTGATGCCGATTTGCGGGGAACGATTTTTAGCGCCTCGGTGATGACTCAGGCAAATCTGCACGGCGCGGATTTAACTTACGGAATGTTAGATCAGGTAAATTTGACTGGCGCAGATTTAAGCGATGCCATATTGAGTGAAGCCATCTTGCTGCGCTCTATCTTTAACGGTACTGACATCCGTGGTGCCGACTTTAGTGACGCGATTCTCGATGGTGCCCAAGTCAAAGAACTCTGTGCTAAGGCATCTGGCGTAAATTCTAAGACAGGCGTAACGACTCGTGATTCTTTGGGATGTCGATGAGATAATCTAACGTCTATTAGTTCAGTAACAGCAATTCGGTTAAAGACTACCCTCTATTTTCTTAGTCTAGCGGCTTGGCTTGAATGAATTGCAACTGAATTAGGGGGATAAGGCCCCTCGAACGGAATTTCTGAGTACGAGGCTGTAGGGTAAATAATCCTATACCCTAAGCTAGAAAGGAATTCATAGGTGTCTTTAATGCTGTGGGAACTGGTTGCAAAAAATATTTCTAGGGTTTCAAAATACAGAATCGGATGGTATTTCTCTAGAACAGCTTTACCCCCCATCAGCACATCATATTCCATCCCTTCAACATCAATCTTAATCACATCTATCTTGTCTAATTTCTCAAGAGCAACCCATTCATCTAGAGAAAATACTTCTACAGCAATTCCCTTTTGTCCATGCAGAGAACCGTTGCCTCTATAATTTGGATCTTCGTTATAAAAGCCTTTGTAGTTGTGTCGTCCAAGCCCATAGGGCAAAACCGTTACAATCTCTTTGAGTTTAGGATTTAACTCTACATTGCCTTGAAGCCTAGAACGAACTGTTGGTGCTGGTTCAAAAGCATAAATTTTTCCTTGATCGATTAAACTAGCGGCGACTAAGGTAAGGGCACCACAATTCGCTCCAATATCAAGAACTACATCATCTGGGTGGATGACTTTTTTTAAAAAGTTAGTTGTTGTAACGTCGTAGACTCCTGCCAACCAAACGGAGGATTCCATCGGATAGGTTGTATCCACCTCAAAATTTAAATTGCCGCAATAATTAGGAATCAAAAATCTTTGATCTTTAGGGAGGAACTTAGCAAATTTTCCTCCTCCCTTACCTGTTAACTTGCAAAATATCCTGACAATTATTTGTAATAATCGACTATAAGCCCTTATAAAAATACCGTTCATAGAGTCTTTATTCTGTGTGTCAAAATTGCTGAATAAAACAGCCTACAGCGAAAGAGATGCAATTTTCATTTAAGGTTTAATAATATATAGAGCAATTCTCGTTGAGAGTGAGGTACATCTAAGTCTCTTACCAATTCCCTGCGGGTGCGCTTCCTCATCCGGAGGGAGCCTCCGGATGCCAGCGTCACCCAATTCCCAATTCCCCATTCCCGAAGACACAGACTATGGTTTCAAAATCCACGCCGATTAACGCCTCCCCATCTTACCAAGAGTCTATTCAAACCACCCGCCTCGCTGAGAGTTCACCTAGCAATATCAAGCGTGTGGGTGTGATTGGTGGAGGGCAGCTTGCCTGGATGATGGCGGGTGCAGCTAAGGCTTTGGGAATTGAACTAATCATACAGACCCCCCATCCTACTGATCCAGCGGTGGCAATTGCTTCGGACACAATTTTTGCGCCAATTGATGATGCCACCGCGACGGGTGAAGTTGCATCTCGTTGTGATGTCATCACGTTTGAAAACGAATTCATTAATTTGCCAGCTTTGATGCCGTTGGCACAGCAGGGTGTTTGCTTTCGCCCACGCCTAGAAGCCTTAGCACCGCTTTTGGATAAATATGATCAACGCTGTTATCTAGAAGATATTGGCTTACCTCAGCCAGAGTTTATGACACTTGCGGGAGACGTTGGCAATGAGGAATTAGTGTCTCCTGCATCTTCTCTTGCACCGATGAACCTAAGCGAGTTAGAGTTTCCGCTCGTCCTCAAGGCGCGACGCCACGGCTATGATGGGCAAGGCACATTTGTTGTTAAAACTAGTACTGACTTACAGGACATTTGGCAAAAGCTAGGATATGCGCCAGTATTGCTGGAAAAGTTCATTCCTTTTGAACGAGAGTTAGCAGTGATTGCTGCACGTTCTGTTACTGGGGATGTGTTGGTTTACCCAATGGTAGAAACTCAGCAGGAAGAACAAGTTTGTCGTCGTGTTATTGTTCCGGCACAGATTAGCTTAAGTGTTGTAGAAGAGATTAATGCGATCGCACAAACTCTTCTTAACAGTCTTGATGTTGTCGGTGTCTTTGGGATTGAACTCTTTCTCACTACGAGTGGCAAGGTATTAGTCAATGAAGTATCACCCCGCACTCATAATTCCGGGCACTTTACCCTTGATGCTTGTGAAACATCTCAGTTTGAACAGCAACTGCGGGCAGTTACGGGTTTACCCTTAGGAAGTCCTACACTCAATTGTGCTGGTGCCGTAATGGTAAATCTTTTGGGCTATGAACACTCCCAGAGTGGCTACCTCGACAAACGGCAAGAGTTAGCGAGTGTCCCTGGGGCTTTTGTACATTGGTACGGTAAAACGGAATCCCGTCCTGGACGCAAGTTAGGTCATGTCACCGTTCGGTTGGACTCTCAACAGCCAACTGAGGCACAAGCCGTTGCTAAAAAAATTGAATCCCTCTGGTACAGCTAATAAGCTGTTATGCAGTCACCTATTGAACTAATCGGTTTTAGGTTAAAGGGTTTTCCCTTTACCTTTCACCCTTCCCCTTTAACCTTTTTCCCATGAATGCATAATGTAACTTAAAATGCATAGCCGCTAATTACTCTAATCCCTGCACTGTCACTAACAAACCCGTCTGAGTTGCTTGCTTAAGGTATTCCTCAGCCATGCGGTGCGGTATGTTTAGCCGCACAATTTCTCGCTCACCTGTTGCAAACCGTCTTCTCACTTGGAGCAGATTCATCTCTTCTTCAACGATACTTTGGAGAAATTTTAGCTGCTCAACTGACAGAGATATCGTTGGTTCAAGATAGATATGGCATGATAAAGACTCTGGTTCACCTAGTAAAAGAACTGGTTCTGCAATAACAGGATCGAAAATATAGGCAGCAACACAAAGACCATTCATGTAAGCTTTTTTTAGCTCTTCATTAGAGTTTAGAAAATACACGCTACGCTCACAACTTTTACAAAAACGGCGGCTAGCATCTGCCGTTAATTCGAGTTGATCGCACTTGTTTGGACATTTGAAACTGAAATTGCAGTTTAGAATAGCTTCAATCTTGTTCATAATTATAGGGCGAGAGTTCAGTCTCTAACGTAACCTCTACAACCCATGTCCAAGCAAAAATAACCTATTTTATGAAAGGCAAAAGGTCAAATTCTTGACGAATCTCTAAGAGTGAACGATCAAGCAATGGTTCAAAATCGAGAAACGGGACAAAGCACTCCCGCTTACGCGACTTTGACCACATCGAAATCTATTCTGGCAATAGTTGCGGCAATACAAAGAAAATTGAGGTATACAACCAAATTACCCCATGCTCTTTTATCAAGTCGTCGTACATCACACGAATCGCAGGGCTGATAGTTGGATCTTTGATTGTGCGTAGGTGATCACGAAACTTGTAGTTGCTAGTCCACCAAGTTAGTGGGAGAATCTTGAGTTCGTCATACATACTTGTATCACAACCGTATACAACGTGTGAAACATCATGCGCCAGCAAAATTTTTGCAAACTCCGGAGGCAGTTTTCTAGGATCAGTGACGTTCGGATTTAGAGCATAGTATTCCTCTAGCCCATCCCGAAGAGTCTGAATGCTATTTTTGTCCGTGTAGTGAGGGCGGGACATTACCTTATCGGCTACTCTATTTCAATACGAAACAGTTTCGTAAACTATAGTAGCACTCATGAGTGATATCACAAAAAAATTGCCGGGAAGACCCCGCAGTACTCAATCTCATCAAGCAATGTTGCAAGCAACCCTAGAATTGCTGGCAGAAGTTGGTTTTGAGGCGATGAGTATTGATGCGATCGCTACTCGTGCTGGAGTGGGCAAGACAACCATCTATCGACGCTACAACAGCAAAGAAGAACTAGTTGCTGATGCAATAGAGAGTGTCAGGCAAGATGTTGTAATTCCGGATACTGGTAATCTCTGGAGCGATATTGATGCGTTAATCGAGAATGCTGCCCAGATCACGCTTAGTTCTCTAGGGCGACAGACGGTTGCGATGATTATCAGCAGTGCATCAAGCAACTCTCAGTTTGCTCAAATTTACTGGACAAAGTATCTACAACCTCGGCGACAAGCCTTTGCTATTGTGCTGGAACGGGCAAAAGCGAGAAATGAAATTCAGGCAGATTTAGATCCTGGGCTAGTCTTCGATGCAATGAGTGGGATTATGCTCTATGCACTAATCTTTCAACCTACGACTGAATCGTGGGAAGCCTACGTTCGTCGTGCTTTAGGTCTGTTCCTGAGAGGGGCTTCTAATCGCTCCTAAAAATTTTACGCCTTGACCTCTTGACAAAAAGATGCAGGAACCTTTAACGTTTGATTTAATTGAACTAGGTAGCCTAATCTTGTCTGGTACTCATACCCATCGTTGTAGAGTAAGAGCCAGCTTAGAGCGGAGGAACCAAATCTTGGGGCTAATCTCGTAACTTGAGAGAGACACCTTCCAGTCTTAGCCCGTCAGCTAACTCCGTCGGCATTGGGAGGAGTACCTATGACACAAGCTTGATGTAAGCCGTAGTCTCAAGGGTCTCCTAAGTGTAGAGCTGTAAATGAAAATATCAGCTATATGCTCCTGCCTGTCTCATCAAACCCCTACAGATTAACAAAGGCTAAGACGATGACTTACAAAGAATGGAGTCTGCTCATCAAAAAAGAGCTGAACCGTATCGCAGTTGACTATGTTGACCCGTCAGGGCAAGTTTATAGTGAACCGTTCTGCTTCTATACTCTTGATGAGGCATTAACCTACGGAAAAATGTGCATTGACCACTCCATCCGCTCAAAGGTATCCGGCAACAAAGGAATTGTGGCTGTTCAAAACTCAGCTATTGGTTAGGTAATTGTAAGGTGTGCTGCGCTTCTTAAGGAAGGTCGTGTGTTTTCTGGAGGAAACGCAGCAGCTAGCAGAGTGAGTCAGTGAATAATCAGGACAGCGATCGAGGCACTTCATCAAAATTGAGGTCAGTAGGATAAAGTTAGGGTTCTTGTTGCCTAACTGCAATTTGGACAAGATTGTACTCTTGAGAAATTTACATCTCACGAAGGATTTTGCTCCCCTCAGGTGAAGTGCTAAGATAGCAAAAATAAATTCAGTAAGTCAGCCTAATCCAGTTTGCGCTTACAACATTCACTAAACTGTAATGCGATCGCTGGAGCGGAGGAACCAAATTTTGGGGCTTATTTCTGACCTTGTGTCTTCTTAAAGTAGGAGACAAAGAAGAAAGGGACATCTCTCAGTCCTAGCCCGTCAGCTAACTTCGTAGGCATTGAGAGGAGACTGAAGAGTCAGCATTTTCTACTAATATGCGTGAACTCTTTCAGTGTCCTTGGCTGGTATCTGTTCGCATCGTTGTACCTGCCTCGCTCCTGAAAAAGGGTTGTCGTACTCTAAACTTCTGGTGTCTGAGGCAGGAAAAGTTGCTATTAGGTGAAAAACTCCCATGTTCCTGACTCAAAAGCATCTTGTAATCCAAGAAATTGACAAAGTTTTGGCAGATTATCCAGAACACCCTTATCAAGCTGCCTTCTCGATTGAGGAACTGCGCCAAAAGTTAGTTACTCATGTTCTTAAGCATATCCCTGCTGAATGCATGGTCACAGAGATTGAGCAGAAACAACTGAAGAAACCCAATTCTCTATTCCTCACCAAGGAACAACGGCTACGCATTGATGTTTTGATTCGCGGGAGTATTCTGCATCTCCTCCGAGAAAACGCCGACTGGATTGGTCACCGCATTCATCAAGCGAATAACTAATCCAAGAAAAATTTCGGCTAAAACTACACTGAAAACTAAGAGATTCAGACATGATTGAAAAGAAATACCTTTACAACAAAGGGGTCAGCTACAGAAGCTTCTTTGTTTGCCCAATCGTACACCCAAACGGTTACACCTACAGATGTCTTCGTCCTCAAGATAACCCAGAAATTCAACTGGGAGGGGGGCTATTTGCTAGTATTGCGGAAGCTCTAGAAGCTGGGAAGCGATACTTGGATCGGGAGTGGCAGTATCAGCATGAACTGAGCCATTACAAGAGGTTATTGGAGACTCAAACAATTTCCAACGAAGAGTATCACTTGAATAAGTGTTCCCTTGATCAAGCGATTTGGGGACTGTCCTAACGGGACTTAAACAAATTTCAAGCCCAAACGAAGCCCAAAGCAGCGATGTTCGCAAAGCACCCAAGTAACCCTACGCGTACGCCACCCCAAGGAAAGAAACAGCCCAAACTGCGGCTCTTCCAATTGCGCGATGTTGTGGCATGAAACCTTCGTGAGACATTGTGCTACTTGCTTCATCCTTGTGTTAATCGCTCAGAAGCCTAACGGTCAGTTACAACCAGATTTTAGCCTGCACAAACCCTTCCTCGGCGAGAGAGATTCGCTCTTCCAAACACCGCTATCAAGATGATCGCCACAACGCAATTCAGGAGAGCGTATGCGACAGGGGACACCCCAGTTATAAATAGTCCCCACACGTTCAGCAAACCATGAAAAAGCGCCACTAGCAAAATACTGCCTTTAGTGCTGTTATAAATCCAGGTATATATAAAAGCATCTGCCACGATGCTGATAAACCAGACAAAAGGAAACTCAGTCATCAAACTCCTGCTGTGCCAGTTCTAGTTTTAACCAGTCACGATCAATTAACGGGACTTAAACAGATATCAAGCCCAAATAAAGCCCAAAGCCGCTTTGTAAGCTAAGAATACGTCCTGGTTGTGGTTGAGCCACTCCACAAAACGGAAGGACATCGCTGTCCGAAACGCTTCTAATGCGTCAGTAAAGGTGTTTAAAGGTTTCGATGCCCAACGCCTTCTTAATCCTCCAGTTTTTGTATGCCATAAAACAAATGTATAAGCACAAAATACAAGCATGAAATGGCGTATTAGGCTGCGAGAATCTCTAACTTGATATTCAGATAGCCCTAACCATCCTTTTGCTTCCCGGTAAAAAACTTCCACCCAATTCCTTTGACCATAAGTAGTTACTATCCATTCGGCTGTGGCAATGGATGAGTCAACATTTGTAATAAAATAGTCAATATCACTAGAAGAGTCGAAGGTTGAGGCATTCATGACGATAGCAATTGTTCTCGTTCCTTCTAGCTGTGGCAGTTCAACTTCAACCGTTGCCACCCAAACGGTTTTCGGTTTATCTAAATTGAGTTGAATAGGGGTAAAACCCTTAATAGGCAAGGACTGCGCTAACTTATCTAGGCGAATCTCTTGGAGTTTATTTGCCTCGGTTTGAGTTATCACTTTGCGGTTTTTGGCTAATCCGCCTAGATACTTAAGTTTCCTTTTTTCCAGTTCCAATAGAAACGTTGTGTTATTTCCATAGCCGCCATCAATTAGTACGATACCGGGTCGATATCCTCTTATCAAGCTGCGATCAATTAAACTTAAGGCTAGCTCCGGCTTTTTCTTGAATTCAATGTCTTTTTTTCCCTGAGGTAAAGAACTGGCATGTTGATATAACTCTATATCTAACGGTAGGCTTTTTTTCCCATCATATAGATGGGTTGTTACCACTACTATTCCGTTATCGGTTTTCCCAATTTCTCCAATGTACTGCCGTCCCACTCCCGCTGTAAAATTGCCACTTTTTCTATGCCCTGAGTCATCGACGATTAACGTGAATCCTCGACTTATCCGGGTTTGGCTGCACTGATTCATCACTTTCAGGCGGCGCTCATTTATCTCTTGGGCTTCCCAGGGCGCTTCCGTCAAAAAGCGGATGCGCCGCCTCGGAGGTTTCCTCCGAATTTAGGCGCACCAAGGGTGTAATCGGTGGTAAGTCACTCCTACCGCGTTCGATGCCATTTGAGACAGGTTTTTTCGCTCACTTTCCCCTAATAATTCCCCGACATAGTTCCTAAACTCCCGTTTTTGCGCTTGATGGCTAAAGATATCATCAAAGCGTTTACACCATCTATCGAAGCAAGGGGGCATGGCAGCGGGAGTTGTCTCTTTCATGACTCAGACTTTAACGTGAGATGTTTGCCATACCAAGATTATACCTTTATTTGTTCTTGTTTTTCGTTTAAGTCCCGTTAACCGATCGACTAGTGGAGAACAGTAATGTTAGATATCGATGAAATGGGACAAAAAGAAATACACGAACTGCTACATAAAGTAGGATATGGACACCTCGGCTGCATAGGCGAAGGACATCCATATATTGTGCCTATGCACTATTACCTCAAAGACTCAGAAATATATATCTTCACAACTGAAGGAATGAAGACTAAGTACATGGATGCAAATCCAAAAGTTTGCTTACAAATCGAAGAAGTTCACGATCTGCTGCACTGGCGCAGCGTTGTTGTGAATGGTCACGCTGAACGCCTCACTGAGCAGCAAGACATTGATCGCGTGATGCAATTTGTCAAAACGCAGAATCCAACACTTTCGCCTGCGATCAATCGAACCTGGAGCGATGCTGGGGGACGAGCGGAAGTAGCCGTAATATATCGCCTTCATCCCATCGAAATGAGCGGACGCACGACTGATGGAGTTAGCAGTCAGTAAAAATCGAAAAATTTGCACAAACTTATTCTGGAAGGCTAATTTTAATTCTGCGATCGCCTCTCTAAAATTTCGCCCTAGCTTCATTATCTATAAATCTGCCAACCAGGGTATCGCAAATCTTCAGGGGAACATCTTGAAGAGTTTAGGAAATCGTTATGGGTTGAGAACCTGGATTGAATAGGCTTTTCGTCAAGACAAGCAGGAATTGGTTGGACGGATTATCGCTTTACTAATTTCCAGGAGATTGAAAAGTGGTGGGAAATCATTTTTAGCGTTTATTTGATGATTAGTTTAAATTCCCCAGCTTTTTTGTCCTTAAGCCAATCTTGTCAAAGTGATACTGAGATTCAACCGACTCCTGTTGATTTCTCTAGCCATCAACAATGGAATCATCAAGGGGGCTGGAAAAATGTTTTGAATAATTTGCGGTTAATTATCCAACCGACTCTTGCCTTGTGGCTCATTTCTCCTTGGTTAGACGTTTTCCCTAATCCTTATTTATTGCTCGGTTTTCACGATTTAATTCATGTGATGAATCAGTTCCAACTTTATTTTCCTGATGGATAATCTGGCTTTCTTGTTATTTCCTGTTTCGGAGAGTGACAGAAGAGGGTTATATGCTCTTAGCCAATTCAAAGACCGCTTCGCACCAAGCTTATCCTGCATATCTTCCAGAGAAGTGTAATCACGCTCGTTAGTGTGCCCAAGAATGAAGCCTGAAGAACAGGATGAACTGAAAAAATCAAAATAGATAACAAAAAATCCCCTACCTTCGGGTGGGGGATTTTATTTAGTTACCTATAAGGCGCTTGTTCAGCCGAGGCTAGCCAAATTTACCAGCCGTCGAGGCAATCAGGAATGCCGCGTAGGTGAGGACATAGCCAACTGTGAAGTGAACTAGACCCGTCAACCAACCTTGAACGATGGATAGAGCAACTGGCTTATCTTTCCAGCTAACCAGGTTCGCAAGCGGTGTACGCTCGTGGGCCCAGACTAGAGTTTCGATCAACTCTTGCCAGTAGCCTCTCCAGGAAATCAGGAACATGAAGCCTGTTGCCCACACAAGGTGTCCGAACAGGAACATCCAGTCCCAAACCGCCAGGTTAGTCGTACCGTAGGGGTTGTATCCGTTAATCGTTTGAGCTGAGTACAGCCAGAGATAATCCCGGAACCAGCCCATCAGGTAAGTAGAAGACTCATTAAACTGAGCAACGTTACCTTGCCAGACACCCAGATGCTTCCAATGGAAGTAGAAGGTGACCCAGCCCAGTGTGTTCAGCATCCAGAACGTAGCTAGGAAGAAGCTTTGCTCCCAAGCGGACGTTTGGCAGGTACCGCCACGACCAGGACCGTCGCAGGGGAAGGTGAAGCCGAAGTCCTTTTTGTCAGGGAACAGTTTGGAACCACGGGCATCCAACGCACCCTTAACACAAATCAAGGTGGTGGTGTGCAGTCCTAGTGCGATCGCATGGTGAACCAGGAAATCGCCAGGGCCAATCGTCAAGAACACAGAGTTAGTGGTGTCGTTAATTACATCTAACCAACCTGGCAGCCAGACGTTAGCATAGTTTGGCCATGCTGTTGTCGCGATACTGTCGGGGTTTGATAACAACACGTCCATTCCATACAGCGCCTTACCATGAGACGCTTGGATGAACTGAGCAAACACTGGCTCAATCAGAATTTGCTTCTCAGGCGTACCAAAGGCGTGCATTACGTCGTTGTGGACGTACAAACCTAGGGTATGGAAGCCCAAGAATAGAGACACCCAGGACAAGTGAGAGATAATCGCCTCTTTGTGCCGTAGCACCCGATCCAAGACGTTCCCTTTGTTTTGCTCTGGGTCATAATCGCGTACCCAGAAAATTGCACCGTGGGCAAATGCCCCAACCATCAGGAAACCAGCAATGTACTGGTGGTGCGTGTATAGCGCAGCTACTGTGGTGTAGTCCCTCCCGATGAAGACATAAGGAGGCAGTGCATACTGGTGTTGCGCTACCAATGAGGTGACAACTCCTAACGCCGCTAGGTGAATTCCCAACTGGAAGTGCAGGGAGTTGTTGTAGGTGTCATACAGTCCTTGGTGAGGCAGGTTGAACTGACCTTCGCTCCTTGGACTCAATAGACCCGCTTTGGAGTTCAGCATCTCTTTGATGCTGTGACCAATTCCAAAGTTCGTCCGGTACATGTGACCGGCGATGATGAAGATGACTGCGATCGCCAAGTGGTGATGAGCCATATCCGTCAGCCACAGCGACTCTGTCTGGGGATGGAAGCCACCCAAGAAAGTCAAAATCGCTGAACCAGCACCTTCGGATGTTCCAAATACATGCTGAGCTGTATCCGGGTCTTGGGCATATACACCCCAGTTCCCTGTGAAGAATGGTCTCAATCCCTCTGGGTGTGGCAGGGTCGTCAGGAAGTTATCCCAACCCACATGCTGACCGCGAGATTCGGGGATAGCGACGTGGATTAAGTGACCTGCCCAAGCCAAAGAGCTAACACCAAACAGACCAGCCAGGTGGTGGTTTAGACGGTGTTCTGCACTCTTGAACCAAGACAAGCTTGGACGGAACTTCGGCTGTAAGTGCAGCCAGCCTGCAAACAAGAAGACTGCGGACAACAACAAGAGGAACACTGCACCTTGGTACAGGTCATTATTTGTTGTCATGCCGATGGTGTACCACCAGTGGTAGACACCCGAATAAGCAATGTTAACTGGGTTAGTCGCACCCGCTTGGGTGAAAGCATCCACTGCTGGTGCGCCAAATTGAGGGTCCCAAATCGCGTGGGCGATGGGACGGACATTTAACGGATCTTTAATCCACTGTTCAAAGTTACCTTGCCACGCGACGTGGAACAGGAGACTAGATGTCCACAGGAAAATGATTGCCACATGACCGAAGTGAGAAGCAAAAATCTTTTGATAAAGATTTTCCTCTGTCATGCCATCATGGCTCTCGAAATCGTGAGCCGTGGCTATCCCGTACCAAATCCGACGTGTTGTCGGATCTTGAGCGAGATCCTGGCTAAATTTGGGAAATTTTGTTGCCATCTCTCTTAGGAAATCCTCCTCGCTGACAAATGAGACTTATGCAATTGGCGCTGCTCATTTTCTGTCTGGGTAGACCCCCTGGAACCGAAGTTCCAGGCTTTTTAGGTCTAAATCGGTGAGACACATTAACAAATTGTGCCTCATTTCAGATTTGGCGTTCGTTCTTCGCCAGTTATCCGATTGCGATGATTCGCGATAGGAAGAACGCCCATATAGTGACGATACTCCCCAGGAGGTAGTGAGTTACCCCCACAGCCCGACCCTGAATGATGCTCAGAGCGCGAGGCTGAATTGATGGTGCGACCTTCAGTTTATTATGTGCCCACACAATTGACTCAATCAATTCTTGCCAGTAGCCGCGACCACTGAACAGGAACATCAGGCTGAAAGCAAACAGGAAGTGACCGCCTAGGAACAGCAAACCGTAAGCTGAGAGCGGTGTTCCGTAAGATGTAATCACCTGAGAAGATTGAGCCCACTGGAAGTCACGCAACCAACCGTTAATCGTAAGGGCGCTCGTTGCAAAGTTACCACCAGTAATGTGAGTCACTACGCCGTCTGGCGACACCGTTCCCCAGACATCCGATTGCATCTTCCAGCTAAAGTGGTAGACCGCAATTGCGATGGTGTTGAACATCCAGAACAGACCAAGGAACACATGGTCCCAACCGGACACCTGGCAAGTACCACCACGACCCGGTCCATCACAAGGGAAGCGGAAGCCCAGATTCGCTTTGTCTGGAACCAGACGAGAGCTACGGGCAAATAGCACACCCTTGAGCAGAATCAGCACAGTAACGTGAATTTGGAAGGCATGAATATGGTGGATCATGAAGTCCGCCGTACCCAGTGCGATCGGCATCATCGCCACTTTACCAGCAACAGCAACAATACCGCCGCCGAAAGCATAGCTAACAGGCTCTAGCGCATTGGGAGCGGTTGCACCCGGAGCTAGAGTATGAATGTTTTGTACCCATTGAGCGAACACGGGCTGCAACTGAATTGCACTATCCGAGAACATATCCTGAGGACGACCAAAAGCCCGCATCGTGTCGTTGTGAACGTACAGACCAAAGCTATGGAAACCTAAGAACATGCACACCCAGTTCAGGTGAGAGATAATCGCATCCCGGTGACGGAGTACCCGATCCAGCAGATTGTTTTGGTTCAGTGCTGGATCATAGTCACGCACCATGTAGATCGCGCCATGCGCCCCAGCACCAACGATTAGGAATCCCCCAATCCACATGTGATGGGTAAAGATCGAAAGCTGCGTGGGATAGTCAGTCGCCAAGTACGGATACGGAGGCATCGCGTACATGTGATGAGCGACGATGATGCTGAGCGAACCAACCATTGCCAGGTTGATTGCCAACTGAGCGTGCCAAGACGTGGTTAGAACTTCATAGAGACCTTTGTGTCCTTCTCCAGTGAAAGGACCTTTATGGTTCTCTAGAATTTCCTTGATGCTGTGACCAAGTCCCCAGTTAGTCCGGTACTGGTGACCAGCCACGAGGAACAGAACAGCGATCGCCAAATGATGGTGCGCCGTATCGGTCAACCACAAGCCGCCAGTAATTGGATTTAAGCCACCCTTGAACGTTAGGAAGTCAGCATACTGACCCCAGTTCAACGTGTAGAAGGGCTTCAAGCCTTGGGCAAAACTAGGAAACAGTTCTGCCATCAAGCCTCGGTTCAAGATGAACTCGTGGGGCAAAGGAATGTCACCTGGTGCTACCCCAGAATCCAATAACTTGTTAATCGGCAGAGCAACGTGGATCTGGTGACCCGCCCAACTCAAGGAGCCAAGTCCAAGTAAACCAGCTAAATGGTGGTTGAGCATTGATTCCACGTTCTGGAACCATTCCAATTTTGGAGCCCGTTTGTGATAGTGGAACCAGCCCGCAAACAGCATCAGAGCCGCCATCACAAGACCACCAATCGCCGTGCAGTAAAGCTGGAACTCATTCGTGATTCCAGAAGCACGCCAAAGCTGGAAGAAACCAGAGGTGATTTGAATGCCGTGGAAGCCTCCACCGACATCACCATTCAAGATACCTTGACCAACAATTGGCCAGACAACTTGAGCACTTGGCTTGATATTCATCGGATCAGAAAGCCAAGCCTCGTAGTTAGAAAAGCGAGCGCCATGAAAATACATGCCGCTCAGCCAGACAAAGATGACAGCTAAGTGTCCGAAGTGCGCGCTAAAGATTTTGCGCGATACGTCTTCTAGATCACTGGTATGACTATCGAAATCGTTGCCGAGAGCGTGAAGGTTCCAAATCCATGTTGTGGTTTTTGGACCTTTTACCAAGGTGCGGTCGAAGTGTCCTGGTTTTGCCCACTTCTCGAAAGAAGTGGGAACCGGGTCTTTATCGACGACAACCCTTACTTTCGCTTCGCCTCCAGGAGGGCCACCAGTAGGAGGTCTGGTAATTGTCATGAGGAATCTCCTCTCTAGACAAGGAACGAGAAATACCCCGAAGGGATGTGCTTTTTATCAATGAGGAAAGCTCGACCCGTTGGACGGCTTTCCTTTGAAACGAGATACCCGATTTGAAAAGGTCAAAGGGAATACCTTCTGTTGTTGATGATATGGCTTGCATCTGGAAGTCTTTGGAAGCCCTTAACAATAATTCAAATTTGGGCAAATCAAGGTCTACTTTGGCTTGCAATCCGAAAACCCCTCGAAAAAAAGTCAAGGGGAGTCTGCTTAATTTTCACAAAACGCAACAATTACCGGATGTGTCTAATGTACATAGTGACTTCGCTTTGGTTAGCGTTGAGGAAGAACAGAATATTTTGCGATGTAGAGCCGAGGAATGGCATAAGCTTTCTCTGTGTCTACAGGTGGCTGACTCTTTTTCAGTGAGTAATGCACTCTCAAAAAGGTAAACATACAGAAAATTTACCCAATACTAGAGAAGAGGTGGAACTGTATTCGGCTATAGTGCCTATGGACGGCTTCAGTTAAGATGGAATGCCCGTGGCAAAAGGAGATTGCGTGTTGGCTAGGAATCGCCAGTGGACAAGTGTGAGAGTATTTTTTTCGTTTCTGATGGCAGTGGTTTTTGCCTGGGGTTTAGTAGGATGTGGCGAACGCATTGAGACACCCCAGATCGGTAATACTAACGGGGCATCCAAAACTCAGTTATCTGGTTCACTTTCGGAGGTTGCACCGCCTCCTGTCATTCAGCAGCTAAGCCAAAGCTTGGAAACTTACCAGCCGCAAGTAGCGATCGCAAGTCCTATAGCTGATCAAGTTCTCCAAGACACAACCGTATCTGTGCAATTCCAGGTTCAGGATTTGCCCATATTTAAAAACCCAGATTTAGGCTTAGGTCCTCATCTACACGTCATTCTGGACAACGAACCTTACAAAGCCGTTTATGACTTAGCTCAGCCGCTAGTTTTTGAAGACGTAGCTCCTGGAACTCATACATTAAGAGTTTTCGCCTCCCGTCCCTGGCACGAGAGCTTCAAAAACGAAGGGGCATATGCTCAAACAACCTTTCACATCTTCACAAAGACAACTGACAATAACCCCAACCCTGCTCTACCACTCCTAACCTACAGCCGTCCCACAGGCAGCTATGGAGCCGAGCCAATCATGCTCGACTTCTACCTGACTAACGCTCCCCTCCACATCGTTGCTCAGGAAAACCCTGATGATGAGATTGCTGACTGGCGGATTCGGGTGACAGTAAACGGTCAAAGTTTTGTTCTTGACCGATGGCAGCCGATTTATCTCAAAGGATTTAAACCGGGCAAAAACTGGGTGCAGTTAGAGTTTCTTGATGAGCAGGGGAACCCTGTCAAAAACGTTTTTAACGACACCGTCCGGCTGATCAACTACGAGCCGAAGGGCAAAGACACCCTTGCAAAATTAGTACGCGGTGAACTTTCCGCAGAAGCGGCTCGTGGCATTGTCCCCAATGCTAAAGTCATACCGACACCGATACCATCACCTGCTATAACGCCAACTCCCATCCCCTCACCCGAACCTGTAGTGCCTGAGGAGCCAGAGCTAACACCAGAACCAGACACTTCAGCAACGCCCAGCGAACTTCCAACAGAAGCAGAGGAACCAACCCCAACCGATGAATTAGTTCCAGCTGAGCCAGTCCCGTCTGAAAAACCTAAATCAGGTGGCTTCTTTAATCGTTTCCGTCGTCCAGCAGCAGTTTCTATCCCAGCGCCTGAACTGCCAGAAGAACTAGAGGCTCCTACCCCTGAACTTATAGTGCCTGAGGAGCCAGAGCTGACACCAGAACCGGAATCCACGGTAACTCCAAGCGAACTCCCAACAGAAGCAGAGGAACCAACTCCTGCTGATGAAGCGGCTCATACTCCGCCAGTCTCCGTGGAAAATCCTAAACCTAGGGGTTTCTTTGGTCGGTTCCGGCGTACCGTCGAGGCTCCAACACCATTACTTCAACAACAACTACCAGAGACACTGGAAGCTCCCTCTCCTGAACCATCCGTTGTCCCAGAGCAACCAGAGCAGTTGGTAATCCCAAGTGAGCCTCCAGCAACCGTGGAGGAACCAACGACTGAACCTGAAAAGCTAGAAGTGGAACCTGCCCCAGTGATTAAGCCAGTTCCAGTACCAATAGAGCCGAGAGGGAAAGGTTTCTTCAATCGTTTGCGATCGCCAGTTCCTAGTAAAGCAATGCCAGATACTGGCTTGCCACCAACCCTACCGGAGATTATCGAGACACCATCCCCAGAACTGTCGGAGCCAGATCTGTTACCAACTACCCCACCAGATGCTACACCCACAGAAACCACGCCAGCCGCTTCAGCTTCTGAAACACCAGAAACATCTAGCCCAGAAGTAGCAGCTACAGCGCCAAAACTGGATTTGAAGGAAGTGTTTCTCACTCCTCCTGCCCTAAGTCCACCCCTTCGTATCATCCAAGCTCCGGCTGATATTAAATCAGACATACCGAGCCGCTTTCTCAAAAAATCAGTACCTGAGTCTCCAACAGATGTTTTAGAACCCGTGGAAGCCCCAGCCGCTGATTCAGAAGCTATTGATGTTCCACTAGAGGCAGAAGAGACTCCCTAAGTTCGCTAGGGTAAAGAAGTCTAAAGCTAAAGCTCATGTAAGGGAAAAGATTCAATGTCGCCTCGTGTGCGATCGCCAGAACTGCCCCAAAACAGAATCTGGTTCAATACAGACCACCCGTTGTTTCTCAAAGATTTAAGAGGACGGGTGGTCATTCTTGACTTTTGGACATACTGCTGCATCAACTGCCTGCATATCCTGCCAGACCTAAAATACTTGGAGCAAAAGTATAAGGATAGCCTTACCGTTATTGGTGTCCACTCCGCCAAGTTTGATAACGAGAAAGAAGCAGAAAGTATCCGTCAAGCCATTCTCCGCTATGACATTGAGCATCCAGTCTTGGTTGACACTGATTTCAATGTCTGGCAACAATATGCAGTTCGAGCTTGGCCAACCTTAGTGGTGATTGATCCACAGGGGTATGTGATTGGCTCTGTAGCAGGTGAGGGCAATCGAGAGGCGTTAGATGAGCTAATTAGCCAGATAATCGACGAACACCACAAGAAAGGAACAACCAACTTTCAGGAACTCAGCCTTACTTTAGAAAAACAGCGGCAACCTCTAACAACACCTCTAGCTTTTCCGGGTAAAGTACTGGCAGATGAAGCTGGACAACGCCTGTTTATTGCGGACTCTGGTCATCATCGTCTTGTGGTCAGTAGTTTATCGGGTGAAGTTCAGTATGTAATCGGTACTGGCAAATCAGGATTAACCGACGGCTCGTTCTCAGAAGCTCAATTCTTTGCTCCTCAAGGTATGGCACTTGATGCCAAAAATCAGCAGCTGTATGTTGCTGATACAGAAAACCATTGCATACGGCAAATTGACCTTAAGGCTCAGCTAGTGAAGACTATTGCTGGGACTGGAGAGCAAAGTCACCAAATTCGTCCTCATGGTGGTGTGACTTTAGAGACAGCGTTAAATTCCCCCTGGGATTTGGTAAAGGTGGATAATCGTCTCCTGATTGCAATGGCGGGTTCCCACCAAATTTGGGAAATGCAGCTAGAAACGAGTAGGGTTAGCACTTATGCTGGCACGGGTGCAGAAGCTTGTGTCGATGGAACACTCGCTGAGGCGGCTTTTGCTCAACCTAGTGGACTGACAACTGATGGTCAAGAGTTATACGTCGCTGATAGTGAAGTTAGCTCGATTCGGGGTGTGGGTATCGTTGACAATCGTCCAGTACGAACAGTTTGTGGCAGTGGTGAACTGTTTGGGTTTGGTGATGTCGATGGGAAAGGGTTGGAGGCTCGACTCCAGCACTGCCTAGGGGTTGAATATAGTAAGAATTACCTTTGGGTTGCTGATAGCTATAACCACAAAATTAAGTGTGTTGACCCTTGTACTGGTAGTTGTCAAACGGTGTTGGGAGATGGAACGGCTGGCTATCAAGATGGTCAGGGAACGGCTACTCGTTTTTGTGAACCATCAGGGGTGAGTGCGATCGCCAATCATCTCTACATTGCCGACACCAATAATCATGTTATTCGCCATGTTGACCTTGGCACTCTCCAGGTAACGACTTTACAGTTAGTTTCCTGGACTATGCACACCAGACGTATGTCTTCCTGCTTTTACCCCTTCGCCTCTTCCTTCTTCACAAGATTAATTCGCTTATTCTCCCATCTCATCCTCTTTTGAAGCAGAGAGAACCCGCAAGACTGTCTCAACATTGGTTAAGTCACCAACTAGTCGTCGGACAGGCTGTGGCCAAACTCGAAGCAGGGTTGGTGTTGCTGAAATATGATTTGCCTCTGCTTGGTCAGGGTGCTTGAAAACATCAATTATTTTTAGAGTGTAAGGATGATGTAGAGAATTCTCTAATAGCTCATGCAGACCTTTAAGTGTATGCTCTGTCGCCTCACTATTCCCAGAAACAAATAAACGTAGAACATAACTGTGAGTACGTCGTGGCTGAGGATGAAGTTCAATTTCCTCAGAGGTGCTAATTGATGCCAAAGGTTGTAGTTCCTCGGAAGCTGTTGTGGTATTTTTATCGACCGAATGCTGTATCTGAAGCAACCCTCGCGCCGTTAGTTCGGTTTCCGAAGACCTAATGTCCTGGCTAACAATGGCTTCTTGCTTGGCATATTTTTTTGGAGAAACTGAAGAGTAGTCTGCTCTAAAGGAAAAAGAGTCAGGCAAGCGCACCGTGCGATCAAAACGCACAATTAGGTCATGGTCTTCCCACAGTTGAGGGAACTGAGAACGATAAGTTTCCAGCACACTTGAGTCGCATGACTCTTCCTGCCAAGGAGCAACCTGCCAGACTAAATTACCCGTATCAAACACAGCATTCAGCAGGGCCTGATGATGTTGCACGGGTCGATAAAGTTCTGCTGATGTTCGCACTTGCTGAGTCCGAGGGTCGAGCCATCGATCTACAGCCGCTGTGTACCCTGGTACTAAAAAATGAGGTGGCTCCGGTAAACCTAATAGTTCTTGTAAGCCCACACACAGATGTAAATGCCAATGACCCTGCTTTGTCGGGTCAATACCATAAATTAGATCTCCCCCTGGCGTGAAAATGGCAATGCCTTTAAATAACTGGGGCAAGAGTGGTTTTTGTAGTTTCAATGCAAAGAGCCAGGGACTGGAGCAGTAGGAATAGAGCGTTAGAGCGTTGCCGTGTCAGAACTGTTGCTTTCAGGAATCGTAGAAAAATTCTCTTACAATCCTCTCGTTCGTCATCTGTATTCATAGGTTATTCGTCCTGGATTACCTGTGAAGAAGGAACGAGCGGTAAAAATAAAAGCGTTCTAGTGGATTTTATACGAACCCTAGGCTTCCTGTCTTACCTCTTGCCTACAATCCAGTCCCATTCATTCTATATGCGACCGCGTAGCATCATCGCCATCTCGTTTTGAGTCGGCGACATTTCCAAGGCAGTTTCTTCTGTGATACGCCCTTCCTGATAAAGGTTAAACAGAGATTTGTTCATTGTAATCATGCCATCATATTCACCCTCCTCCATAAGGGCTGAAATCTCATCGTTCTTCCCTTTCTGAATGTAGTCCTTAACCGTCTCTGTATTCACCATGATGTCGTGAAAAGCCGCACGCTTACCATCGGTTGTACGGCATAATCCCTGAGCAATGATTGCTACGAGGGATTCTGAGATTGCCGCCCGCATCGCTGGCTGCTCTTCAGCACTGTAGAGTGTGAAAATCCGCTCCAGGGTTTTAACAGCACTGTTTGTATGCAGTGTACCCATAACTAAGTGACCGGTCTGAGCCGCTTTTAGCGCTGTGTTTACTGTCTCTCTATCTCGCATTTCCCCAATCAGAATTACATCAGGGTCTTCCCGCAGAGACGCTTTCAACGCATTATCAAATTTCAGGGTATGTATTCCAACTTCCCGCTGTCTAATCAGCGCTTTGCGACTTTGGTGAACGAATTCAATCGGGTCTTCGATGGTGATGATATGTTTGGGCATCTCCTTATTGATGTAGTCCACCATTGCTGCTAGCGTTGTGGACTTACCTGAACCCGTAGGACCTGTCACCAAAATTAAACCCTTATGGGAGTGACAAACATCCTTGAGTACTGGTGGCATCCGAAGTTGCTCTAGAGTCAAGATGGTCAAAGGAATGATTCGCATCACCATGCCTGGACCACGTAGGCTGTCGAAGATATTAATCCGCACTCGCGCATAATCATATTCAGCAGCGCCATCAAACTCCAGGGTGTCCTGAAATTGACGGATTTCTTCGTCCTTTAGGACTTCGCGCAGCCAACTCATAAACGTGGCTCTATCAGTCATTGGATAGTCAGTGGGTTCCATTTCACCACGGTTGCGGAAACGGGGAACCTCACCAACGCCGATGTGAATGTCAGAAAAGCCTTTATCAAAAGCTTGGCGAGTAAGGTGAGCCAAAGTCGGTTGCCCTGGTGAAAGACTTGCGTCACGCATTGGCATCCGGGCTTTAGCGGCTGACGCGGCTGGAGGAGCAGCATTTGGAGACGCTTGTACACCTGGATTAGCCGCGCGTGGAGGGGGAGCAGCGGCACCAGGCTGTTGCAGTGTTTGTGAAGGTATCCGTTGCGTAGCTACACCAGCAGCTTGTCCAGCAGCAGTACTCCTTGGTGGTGGCGCTGGTGGAACACGGGGGGGAGGTGGCGGTGAGATCGGCTGACGCTGTGGGTCTGTCATATTTCAACTACGACTTGGCTTGTGAGAATTGATTTTATGAACTCTTCTTTACAGTATTCCCAAACCTTAGGGTTCACTATCATTTACACACAACATTACTAAATCTGCTTGTAATTGTCTTAAACCGCTGAATGAAAGCTCTTGAAAATTGGTGAATAGAGACTGATTTATGGTTTACAGCCTGTGAGGGGAATTATGAGATTCAGGTTCGTAAATTATAAGAAGTGTTAAGCAAGACCAACAAGCTTGTTGATTCGTTCCTACTTAGAGAAATTTTGCGACTCAGTTATCTATCCTATGGGACTGGAAATAAAGATAAATTAGTGCCTCTATCTTTTGGAAGATTATTCTTCCTAGTTATTACGGAGACTGTAGTTTATGTAACGATTTAGATCCATAAATGTTCCCAGGTGAGTGTAAAGTTTTTTAAACATAAGCTCATCTGATTCGAGACATTACCTATACTGATTTTCACTAAGCAAATCCGCAAGGATTAGAAAAAGACTTTTCTCAAAATTCATTTTTTTTTAATGACAACTGGAGGAACAATATGCAATTGACAACACGCGAGAGCTTGGCAAAGACTTATTCTTTAGTGATGGTCAAAAGCTTTTTGATTTGGACTTTTACATTAGCCGTTTGCTTACTGGTAGTCGGTTTTCCCTTGATTGTATTGATGGTCACCATTGGCTCACTTTTGGCGATCGCATTACAATCCGTCCTACCTGTTAGTGCCGTTTTACTAGTGGCAGGAAGCTTAATTAGCATCAATGTTTTAGCTGTAGTACTGGGTGCAGCGGCATTAACCTTTAAGGGCGTTCATCCGAGTGAAGTTAGTTGGTTGAGCTGGCTACATGGTGAGCCTGATGCTCTGCATACTGCCGTTTATGCAGCTTGCCCTCTTACCTGCGATTTGAGAGCGTAGAAATCAGGTAAAGACCACGAGCAACTGTTGGTCAATCTTTAATTAATTGTTAAGTTTTGAATACAACAGCTTTGCTACCCGGTCAAAACCGGGTTTTTTCATGTTCAAATTTTGTCGTACCAGGACAACCGATTTTTTAAACGGGAAGGATGTCAAACGCTTGCAAGACGGGATAAGCTCAAGGGCAGACTGATAGCTGTAGACTAATAGCTCCCTCAAGAGTAAGACTGCTTTTCCGATTTGTTGCAACTTAACAAACTTTCATGATGCCATCGCCGCTTCCGATTTGTATTACTTTAGGAACTCGTCCTGAGGCGATTAAACTCGCATCGGTTATCCAACAGTTTCGCCAGTGTGCTGCCTTTAAGACTCATGTAATTTTGACAGGTCAGCATCGAGAGATGGTTGAGCAGGTTATGCAGCTATTTGAACTCAGTGCTGACCAAGACTTAGAAATCATGACCAATAAGCAAACTTTGACTGATATCACCTGTCGGAGTTTGCGAGGGTTGGAAACTGTGTTTCAGGAGATTGAGCCGAAGCTTGTTATTGTCCAGGGAGATACAACAACTGCCTTTGCAGCAACCTTAGCAGCGTTTTACCAACAAATTCCTGTGGGTCATGTAGAAGCTGGGTTGCGTACAGATGATTTATTCAATCCCTACCCAGAGGAAGCTAATCGGCGTTTGATTTCCCAGCTAGCGCAGCTAAACTTTGCACCAACTTCCTTAGCTGTAGAACATCTGAAACGTTCTGGGATTGTTGGGGAAATTCACCAAACTGGCAACACCGTAATTGATGCCTTGCTAGCTGTGGCAAAGCGTGAACCGCCATGTAATATCAATGGCTTGGATTGGGGAAAGTACCGCACGATGTTAGCAACCGTGCATCGGCGGGAGAATTGGGGCGAACCTCTGCGGGATATTGCTCAAGGTTTTCTGCAACTTTTAGATAAGTTTCCCGATACGGCATTACTGCTGCCATTACACCGTAATCCTACAGTTAGGGAGCCACTGCAAGCGCTTTTAGGTGACCATCCCAGGGTGTTTTTAACGGAACCGTTGGATTATGCGGAATTGGTAGGTGCGATCGCACGTTGTTATCTTTTGCTGACAGATTCAGGAGGATTACAGGAAGAAGCACCGAGTTTAGGTAAGCCAGTACTAGTATTGCGGGAAACGACCGAACGACCAGAAGCCATAGACGCAGGTACAGCCAAACTGGTAGGGACAAATCCGGAGCAACTTGTGGCAACAGCTAGCCAATTACTAAGTGATGCCAGTGCTTATGACGCGATGGCAACAGCGATTAATCCCTTTGGGGATGGTCATGCGGCTGAAAGAATTTTGGGAATCGTGAAAAACTATTTTGGCTTGTAGAAGCGATCGCAATCGGTCAGATCTAGAGCAGAATTGCCATTAAATTGGTTAGAAAAAAAGCGATGTACACAGCAGGTAATCCAGACCCGCAAAAGGTTCCTGGAGATGTCAAATCCGCTAAGCAGCCCGGACTCGTCTTCAATGCAATGGTGGTTGTAGCCTTTGTCCTGGGTCTGTTCTGTTACTCCTTACCTGGTCTGCACATCGTTCTCAAGCCCACCCTCGTTAATGTTTTGCTAGCACCGTTATATTTCTTAGCGTTTATCCATGTGACAGCCCTGGTGGCGCTGGTGTCCCTACTGTTTTGGCTGAGTACTTTAGGAACAGATTCATCAATTACCTATGTAAGTGCCATCTTTTTTCCCTGTATGTTACTTTGGCTGGTACTCGTGTGGGTTTGGGTACTTCACCCGCCTGTTCCTGTCAAAAAATTATCGGTTCGACGCTGGCAGCGATACAAGCAGCGATACAAAGGGTGGTTTGCGCCAATGATGCTATGGGTATTGTCAATTCTCTGGGCAACCCATATTCCGCTATCTGTTAATTTCTCCTTTCACAAATCAGAGTTTGAGAAATTAAGCGATCGCGTAATAGCCGAGCCGTCTGGGAAAATAGATTTCACACCTATCAAGCCAATGGGAACGTTTTCGATCTCCGGAGCATTTCGTCAGTCCAAAATCATCGCCTCGATTGAAACTACCAGCGATCACAGTTTATGGACGCATGAGGGGTTTGTGCGAGATTTGTCTCGAAAACAAGGCGGACTCAAAGCTAATACCTACAGCCTTGTCCCTTACAGCAACAATGGCGATCAGGATATTGTTTACTTGGGTGATGGTTGGTAGGTTTTCCAGAATCTCTTGGATTGAAGATACAGACTCTGACAACAAAAGAACACCAAAAGTGCGATCGCAAAACCTCCTAAAGATGGCGACCATTGATCGATCGCAATCAACTCTACTCCCAGTTGGGTAAAACCTCGTTGTAGGTCAGCATTTTTTGCTTCTATTACCAACAATTCATGCTCAGACGGCAAATAGTAATCTAGCGATCGCAACTACAAAATCTCTGACTCAGTTAGCCGCTTTCAAAGCTGCACCAGCCCTAAAAAAGACATAGGACTGGCATTTTACCAATCCTACACCTTAAAAATTTAAACTGAAACGTCCAGCACTAGGGCTTACCAATTGTCGGTGCGACTAAAGACACTACCGGCTCATTAGCCTTTGCCACGGCGGGTTGAGCCAATGTAGGTACCGAGGCACGCAACCGAACTGTCAACTGCTGTGTTGTAGAGTCGTAAATCTGAGTCAGCATCTTGGGATACAAGCCAAAGCCAATAATCGGAACCAACAAACAGGCAACGATAAACACCTCTCGTGGTTCAGCATCAATAAGGGCTTCGTGTTCCACTAATTCCTTATTCTCCGGACCATAGAAGATCTCCCGGAGATTAGACAGCAAATAGATTGGTGTAAGAATCACCCCAACCGCTGCCAGGAATATCACAATTACTTTAAAAGTGGAACTGTAGGCATCACTGGTTGCAAAGCCAACAAAAATCATCAGCTCGGCAACAAATCCGCTCATCCCTGGTAACGCTAAAGAGGCTAGTGAACAGGTAGTCCACATTGCGAAAATCTTCTTCATCCTCTGACCCACACCCCCCATCTCATCCAGCATCAGGGTGTGCGTCCGGTCATACGTGGCACCAACTAAGAAGAAGAGGCTTGCCCCAATCAAACCGTGGGACACCATTTGCAGGACTGCGCCACTCAATCCTAAATCGGTGAAGGAAGCAATACCAATCAACACAAACCCCATGTGGGAAATCGAGGAGTAGGCAATCTTTCGCTTCAAGTTACGCTGAGCAAAGGAAGTCAGAGCGGCGTAAACAATATTGACCACTCCTAAAATCACTAACGCGGGTGCGAAAACAGCATGGGCATCAGGGAGCATCCCAGCATTCATCCGAAGTAAAGCATAACCACCCATTTTCAGGAGAATTCCTGCCAGTAACATATGTACTGGTGCTGTTGCTTCCCCGTGGGCATCCGGGAGCCAAGTATGTAGGGGAAAAATCGGGAGCTTAACACCGTAGGCAATCAGGAATGCCGCGTAGAGCAGGAGTTGGAAGTTGAGGGCGTAGTCCTTAGCAGCAAGCGCACTCATATCAAACGTCACGGTATCCCCGTAAAACGCCATCGCCAACGCCGCTACCAAGATAAATAGTGAACCTCCAGCCGTGTACAAGATAAACTTCGTTGCTGCGTAGAGACGCTTTTTGCCTCCCCAAATTGACAACAACAGGTAAACCGGAATCAACTCCAATTCCCAGACGAGGAAGAACAACAGCATATCCTGAACAGCAAATACGGCAATTTGACCGCCATACATTGCCAGCATCAAGAAGTAAAAAAGCTTTGGCTTGAACGTTACAGGCCATGCAGCTAAAGTTGCCAGCGTCGTCATAAAGCCTGTCAGCAAAACCAAAGGCATTGATAAACCATCAACACCCACCGACCAATTTAAGTCTAGTTGGGGTACCCAAGAGTATTTCTCAACCAGTTGCAACCCAGGAGTAGCAAAATCATACTGACTGCCGAACACATAAACAATTAGGGCAAAATCAATCAAGCCCACAATCAGAGCGTACCAACGCTCCCACATACCATTTTTATTTGGCAACAACGGAATCAGCAGCGAGGCTGCGATCGGAAACAGAATTATCGTTGTTAGCCAGGGAAAATCTGTCAAGTTCATGCTTCGTTGTTAGTTTTTAGTTTTTTGTTGTTAGTTAGGAAAGGTCAGCTAAGTTTCTAGGGTTTAGAGCCTATCTAAAAAGTCCTGAGCGGCAATGACCAAACATTCTCGTGTTTATCTTGATTTGCATCTATGGTTTTCCTATCTCATCTCAACAGCTTGGAGAAGCTTTTAGTGGTTAGAAGTCACTCAATCACTCGAATTACCGACGACAAGCTATCTAACCACTAATACCCAATAACCAACAACTAACAACTTTTTAGGTAATACCAGAGAAAATCACTAAACCCAGTACCGCTCCAAAGACGATCAGAGCATAGAATTGAGCGCGACCATTCTCCAGATATTTCAGACCTTCGCCACTGAGCAACGTGAACAAGCCAGTTAGGTTAACTGCACCATCAACAACTCGGTAGTCCACTTCCATAATTTGGCGGGCTATCCGACGCAATCCCATCACAAAAACGCTGTGATAAATGTTGTCGATGTACCATTTGTTGAGAGACAGTTCGTACAGTGGCTTGATTTTTTGTGCGATCAGAGCAGGGTCAATCTTACCCCTCAAGTACATCAGTGAAGCCAGCGTAATTCCAATCAAGGCAATTCCCACAGAATTACCGCCCATAATCAGAAATTCCGTCCAGTCAAATCCCTCTGCCTGTAATGCTACTTCCGCCGCTGTTTCGCCTGCTGGGTGAATGAACTCCTCGAAGTAGTTATCAAACGGCATCCCAACTAAACCAATCAACGTCGATGGCACTGCCAGCAGTAGCAAAGGTAGCGTCATCGTTAACGGGGACTCATGAGGCAAGTCACTGTGATGACCAGGATCGTGTTCATGATCCGTCTCGGCTGACAATTCTCTGGTATCCATAGCACCCGGCCCAAAAGCTGGCATGGGTCTACCCGCTTCTGCTAAAAGCTGATGCCGGATTTCTGTGTCCTTACCCCGAAATTCTCCTTCAAAGGTTCTGAAATACATCCGGAACATATAGAAAGCGGTTAATCCTGCTGTTGACCAGCCAATCAACCACAGTGCAGGATTCACTCCGAACGCACTTCCTAAAATTTCATCCTTTGACCAGAAACCAGCAAAAGGTGGGATTCCCGAAATTGCCAGAGTACCAATCAAAAACGTTAAGGAGGTAATGGGCATAAACTTGCGTAAGCCCCCCATCATCCGCATGTCCTGCGCTAAAGCGGGGTCGTGACCGACAACGGCTTCCATGCCATGAATCACTGAACCCGAACCGAGGAACAGCATGGCTTTGAAATAAGCGTGGGTCATCAAGTGGAATAAGCCAGCGGTATAGGCTCCAATCCCCATCGCCATTACCATATAACCCAACTGGGAGATGGTGGAATAGGCTAGACCTTTTTTGATGTCATTTTGAGTAATTGCGATCGAGGCACCCAGAAACGCGGTAAATGCTCCCGTCCAAGCAATCACACTCATGACCACGGGAATGCCTTCAAACACCGGATACATCCGCGCAATTAAAAACACCCCAGCCGCCACCATCGTCGCGGCGTGAATCAAAGCAGAAATTGGTGTTGGACCCTCCATCGCATCAGGAAGCCAGACATGGAGGGGAAATTGTGCTGACTTCGCGACTGGTCCTAAGAACACCAAAATCGCAAACAATGCCGCTAAACCAGCACTGATGTAACCTGAGGCAACAAAGTCTTGTAGGCGGCTACCGATGACATCAAACTCGAAACTATTCGTTGCCCAATAAAGCCCCAAAATTCCCAACAGTAGACCAAAGTCACCGACACGGTTGACAACAAAGGCTTTTTGACAAGCATCTGCTGCGGATGAGCGGTCATACCAGAATCCAACTAGCAGGTAAGAACACATACCCACTAATTCCCAAAAAATATAAACCTGCACCAAGTTGGGGCTAACGACTAAACCCAACATTGAGGAGCTAAACAGACTCAAATAGGCATAGAAGCGAACATATCCTGGGTCATGAGCCATGTAGCCGTCGGTATAAATCATTACCAGCAAGGCTACGGTTGTCACAATCACCAACATCAAAGCGGTCAAATGATCGACTGTATAGCCCATCATTAAGTGAAAGTTTCCGGCAGCTGCCCACTCAATAGTGCGAGTAAATGGCTCATGCCCGTGAAATTGACTCCAAAGCAACGCCAAGGAGAGAGCCATCGAAGCTCCCAAAGTGGAGACAATAAACACGGCGTTCAACTGCCGCAGACGATTAGTTGCTTTGTTGAATGAGATTAGTCCTAGTCCTACCAGCATTGCTGCTAGTAAGGGCAAGACTGGAATTAACCAGGCATATTGGTAAAGCGGTTCCATTGAAGACAGCCTACTTTAGATTTCTTTACTATTTTGGCAAACCGTTACTACAGTGACATATACCTACTTAAAAAAAAAGGGTAACTCTAACCTTCAGAAGTAATTGTCAAAGCACCCACACAATACAAAAACCATCGGCTGATGATTTATACCGATGGTCATACATAGATAAAACTAATGTTGGTTTATTAAAGATTGTGTGTTGAGCTAGGCCTTTGGGACTCAGGCAAAACTAACCTCATACCTTTGAGAAAAGACCCTATAGTATAGCTCTTGTCTAGTCTTTAGCCTAAGTATGAGGTTGTCTAAAGAAGCCCTAGGCTGACTTGGGTAAAGAACTTAGCATCAGTTTTTTGAGTGCAATTTGTAAATCCTCCCGCCCCTGGAAACCGTCAAGTCGCTGAATCACCTGACCATCCTCGATAAAGAGTAACGTGGGCAGAGACTTGATGCGATAGGTTGTAGCAAGATGCAGATTCTCATCGGCGTTTACTCTCACCAACTTGACTTGATCGCTCCAGTCTGACTGAAATCCTCGGAGGATTGGGTGAATAATGCGGCATAGCCCACACCAAGGTGCCCAAAAATCGACCAGAACGGGTGTAGAAGATTCTAAAACTTCTTGTCTAAAAGTCCGCTCGTTTACAGACAACACCATGCTCCCTCGAAATATATCGGTTTTTTACAATTGTTTGGGATCATGCTACATCCAATTGGGATCATGTGAACAAGAAAAGTCCTGTAATACTTAAAATACAAATTGATGAGTTATCGTAGTACATGTATTACAGGTTGATCGTTGCTGTTGCTTGAATGAGTAGGGGATGTACCCACCACAACAGCACAATAAAGCCGATGACACCCAAGTACGCAGGACGAGCAAACTCCTCCCATTTTAAGTGCTGCCGTCCCTGGAGAATCGCCAAGAAGGGAATAACAGAGGTGCGGGCTTTAGCTGCCTCAAATGCCTCACCATAGCGGGCTAAGAGGCGTTTATCGCCGTGCCAAACGGCAAAAAGATGGTGCAAGACCAAACCAACAGAAGTCAATAGCGTAAACGAGGTACCAATCCAGAGGGTATGAGCAACACACCAGATTACTTGTCCAACCATCTGGGGGTGACGAGTAATCCGAATGATCCCAGTCTCAAATAGGTGAACTTGTGGCTTTTGGATAGCGGCAATTTCCAGCAAGTTGAAGGTTGCTGGATACAGAAACAGAAAAGAAATCGCTGAAAGCACCCAAACAACGGTTTGAATACCCGGAGTCCCCTGCACCTGCCAGAGTTGCAAACCATCATAGCGGTGATTAAAAAAGTAAATTATTAATACAACTGCGAAGGGGAGACTCACAAGGGCAAACAGAACCCGGTAGAGCCTTGCACCGATGCGTTGTTCACCCCAAGGGCGTAGTGCAGCTAAACCACTATGCGCGATCGCAAACCCAACCAGTAATCCAGCCATCACAAAGTGGCTGGATGTCAGCCAATCCGAGGACTTCATATAAATTAAAGTAGATTCTTCAAACATTCCATCCTAGCAAGGATTGGAGAGGGAGTTGATCCCTAGGTATGTTACTGTCGATTTCAGCAGAGGCTTACACATTCGCTTATTGGGGGCAATCTATGGCTTGAGCTAACAGTTCACTCTTCTCTAGTCCTTAGTTGTTTCAGTTGCTCCTTTCTCTCAGGTATAGCCGTATGTCTGACCTTCCTTTCACTCTAGATCAACTCCGTATTCTCAAAGCGATCGCTGCTGAGGGGAGTTTTAAACGTGCTGCTGATAGTTTGTACGTTTCACAACCCGCCGTTAGCTTACAGGTTCAGAATTTAGAGCGGCAACTCGATGTGCCGCTATTTGATCGAGGCGGACGCCGCGCCCAACTCACGGAAGCGGGACACCTACTCCTGAGTTATGGAGAAAAAATTTTGACCCTTTGCCAGGAAACTTGCCGCGCTATTGAAGACTTGCAAAATCTCCAAGGCGGTACTCTCATTGTCGGGGCATCTCAAACTACAGGCACCTATCTCCTGCCTCGGATGATTGGTTTATTTAGGCAACGCTATCCTGATGTCGCGGTGCAGTTGCAGGTTCACTCGACTCGCCGGACTTCGTGGAGCGTCGCTAATGGACAAGTGGATTTGGCAATCATTGGTGGTGAAGTACCCGCTGAGCTACAAGAAATCTTAGAAATTATCCCGTATGCCGAAGATGAACTGGCATTAATCTTGCCAGTCTTCCACCCCTTGTCAAAAATCGGTACGATCCAGAAAGAGGATTTGTACAAGTTGCAGTTTATTGCCTTAGATTCCCAATCCACAATTCGTAAGGTAATTGACCAAGTGTTAACTCGCTGTGGCATTGATACTCGGCGCCTGAGGGTGGAGATGGAACTCAATTCAATTGAGGCGATTAAAAATGCTGTGCAATCGGGGTTGGGAGCCTCATTTGTCTCAATTTCCGCGATCGAAAAAGAGTTACAAATGGGCGTTCTGCACCGTGCCCCCATTGATGAAGTCGTAGTGAAGCGAGGACTGTCTGTCATTGTCAATCCCCATCGCTACCGTTCTAAGGCAGCCGAAGCGTTTAGTCGCGAGATTTTACCGGAGTTTACCTCTCACCTTTTACAACCGCCAACGGTAGTTCCCTCGGCAATTTCAGCGGAAACACTCAAGACAGCTTCTTCTCACATAACAGGAAGCTAACTTAGAGTTGGTTAGGGGCCGAGGCATGAACTGAGCGTTGAGCGAAGATGGCTAAAGTGAGAAGAGAAAAAAAATCAGTGGCTGACTTTCCCTAGTGCCTAATCCTTAGTCCCGACGCTCTCTCGAACATGGAAATTTACTGCACTCGTCCTGCTTGCCCTCGCCCCCAAAACTTCTTTGCTGATCTCGATGACAGAGAAACGCTCAAGACAACTCAGCAGAAATACTGCACAGCTTGTGGAATGCCGCTGATTTTAGTCGGTCGTTACATTCCCTCAAGGTTGCTAGGGCAAGGTGGATTTGGCGCAGCATTTCTGGCACGCGATCGCTATACTCCAGCCATGCGTCAGTGCGTGGTTAAGCAATTTCAACCGTCGGGTGACTTGAACCCCCAACAGCTAAAAATTGCCCAGGACTTATTTGAGCGGGAGGCAGAAGTTTTAGAGCAACTGGGCAGCGAAAATGACCAGATTCCTAATTTGTTTGCCTTTTTTCAGCTAAGTGTCCCCACCCAGCAACTCGGAAAAGATGACCAGTTTTTCTATTTGGTGCAGGAATTCATTGATGGGAAGGACTTGGAGGGGGAACTGGCTGAGAAAGGGAAATTCTCTGAGGCTGAGGTTCTGGAAGTGCTGCGAGAAATCCTCAAAGTGCTAAAGTTTGTCCATGAAAATGGTTCGATTCATCGAGATATCAAGCCCTCCAACATCATGCGCCATCGCAACGGGCGACTGTATCTCTTGGATTTTGGAGCAGTCAAACAGGTAACGAAAGCTGGAGCCGCCGGAGGGGCGGCTGGGCGCTCTACTGGCATTTATTCAATGGGATTTGCACCGCCAGAGCAGATGTCAGGTTCTCAAGTCTACCCATCAACTGACTTATATGCCCTTGCCGTGACATTGATAACATTGCTGACAGGTAAAGAGGCAGGGGAACTCTATGACTCCTATAACAACCAGTGGAATTGGAGAAACTACGCTCAGGTAAACGATACCCTGGCAGATGTTCTAGACCGGATGCTGTTGGCAACGCCGAATCAACGCTATGGCTCAGCACAGGAAGTCATGGATGCCCTGGACTATCGACGAACGCCTCAACCGCTGCCATCTCCACCACCGAGTAATCCCCTACCACAGCGAACCACAGCACCCCCAACGAATCCGCTGCCTGTTCAAGCATCTACACCTACGGCTGCACCGCCAGTTTCTAAACCGCCCAGTAACCCACCCGTAACAGTAGCCCCTAGTACTCCTCCCCGCTCTAGACGTGGCACCTTTTCGACACTAGAGCTACTCCGTGGAGCTGCCTTCACAGGATTTGAGGGTGCATTGTTGTTTATTGCCTTGGGTAGCCTCCTACCATCACCCGCTCTTGGTATTGGCTTGTGGGGCATGGTTATGGGGGGGCTAATCTTTGCTCAGTTCCGTCGGGTTATAGAAAAGTTTGACTTCGTTATCATTGCAGTAATCACGCTGTTACCGCTTGTGTTCTTTCCGGCTTTACGCAACGATATGGTGATTCAGACTGTTATTGTGCTATCCGTTTTAGCCGCCGCTGGAGCGATCGCAGTAACAGCACTTTTTCGTCTGGTTTATCTGCTTTTATCCCGGTTGCTTTAAATCCCTGCAAGCGCCTTCCGGTGTCACCCGTTCATGTCCCAGAAAAACGAAACTGTAGTTCTTTTGCTTTCTTTGCTCGTTACGGTTGCACTCGTAGCGACTGGCTTGTGGTGGTTTACAAATCGAGATGGCATTAATCTGGGAGGCTTAACGGGAAGCAACAATCCAGCCTCGACACAAAGGGCACCCAATCAACCTGTTGAAGCACGAATTAGCCTAGGAGACAAGCTTTTATTGTCTTCAGGAGAAACACCTGAGAAACAAGCGGCTGTAAAAGCGATCGCATCTGGTAACTACGAGGCGGCTGTTTCTGATTTGGAAGCGGCACTAAAAAGCGATCGCAACGACCCAGAAGCACTGATTTACCTCAACAATGCTCGTATCGGCAACCGAAAGTCTTATGCAATTGCTGCCTCTATTCCAATAGGTACTGCCCAGAATCCTTCTAAGGAAGTCCTACGCGGTGTTGCTCAGGCTCAAAATGAAGTTAATCAAGCTGGTGGAATTGGTGGTGTTCCCTTAAAGGTAATCATTGCTAATGATGACAATGATCCAAATGTTGCTCAACAAGTTGCTGAAGCCCTAGTAGAGAATCAACAAGTCTTAGGTGTTGTCGGGAACTTTGATAGTGATGTCACCCTTGCAGCGGGGAAAGTCTATGAAAAGGGTCAACTGGTACAGATTTCTCCCACAAGCACGTCCGTGCAGCTCTCAAACGCAGGTGAGTATATCTTCCGTACTGTACCAAGCGATCGCTTTGCGGGAAATGCGCTGTCTCGTTATATGTTGACTCAGCTCAAAAAACAAAAAGCGGCTGTCTTTTTTAATTCCAAAAGTAATTACAGCCAATCTCTAAAAAATGAATTCTCCACTACCCTGCTTGGCGATGGTGGAGAGGTAGTAGCTGAGTTTGACTTCAGTAGCCCTAATTTTGATGTTGCCAGTAGTGTCCAAGAAGCCATAGGACAAGGCGCAGAAGTTTTGATGCTTGCTCCCAATACAGCAGCCCTCGATCAGGCATTGCAAGTAGTGCAAGTGAATGAAAAACGTTTGCCAGTCTTAGCTGGAGATAGCGGGTACAGTTTTAAAACTCTAGAAGTTGGGCGTAGTAACGCAGTTGGCATGCTATTGGCTGTACCCTGGCATATTTTAGGTAACCCTGAAGCAGAGTTTCCAAAAGCCGCTAATCAACTTTGGGGAGCAGAGATCAATTGGCGGACAGCGATGGCGTATGATGCCACTAAAGCGCTAATTGCTGGAATCGAGCAAAATCCAACACGTACAGGTGTTCAACAAGCGCTTTCTGCATCAGACTTCTCTGCCACAGGCGCTGCGAATCCGATTCGATTTTTACCTTCAGGCGATCGCAATCAAGTCGTACAATTGGTAACCATTCAGCCTGTAAATAATAAAGACCCTGGTTATGAATTTATTCCAGTACGCGAATAAAGCTGGTACCTAACCTATTGGTTATAAATAGAAATAAACTTTCTTAACTTTGCTTAAAGCGCAAGTGCTTAGAAAGCGGATGCCAGGAGAAGTTTTACTGGAAATTTAAACTACACACGCCAAGATGAAATGAACCCGTCCTCATCTAGGGTCGGAGTACAACCTATTTCAATTCAGGATTATGTCTCAGAAAAACGAATCTACAGTTTTGGTCTTAGCTTTCCTGATTACAGCCGCACTACTAGGCGCGGGTTTTTGGTGGTTTACCCGTAGTTCTGGCTTTAATCCTGGAACTTTAACTGGAGGAGGCAATGACACCCAGCCAAATCAACCACAAGCATCTCCATCTGCTTCCAACCCTACCTTTACATCCCCAACGAGTGTACCCAGTGGAACAATAGTCAGAATCGAAGGTTCCACCAGTATGGTGCAGATTAATCAAGCACTCAAAGGCAGCTTTGAGAAGCAATTTCCCAGGACAACGATTAATACTCAAGCAAGAGGAACAGAAAAAGGGATTCAGGAACTCCAAGCGGGAATTGTAGATATTGCAGCAATTTCTCGTCCTCTCACCTCTCAAGAACAATCCCAAGGTTTGACAGCGGTACCTGTGGCTAAGGATGCTGTAGCGATTGTTGTTGGCGAGAACAATCCTTTCCGGAAAGGACTGACCAGTGAGCAAGTTGTCTGGATTTTTACAGGACAGATCACAAATTGGTCAGAGGTAGGAGGAACAACTGGAACCATTCGGGTAATTAACCGACCACCCTTCAGCGGTACCCATCAAGCATTTCGAGAACTGGTGCTAAAAGGCGGAAATTTTGGCACAACGCCTAATATCACAACCCTAGAAAGGGATGCTACCACACCCTTACTTCAAGCTTTACAAACTGATGGAATTGGGTATGCGACCTATGCTCAAGTCGCAAATCAACAGACAGTGCGAACAGTTGCGGTTGATGGCTTAACTCCGGAAGCCGCTAATTACCCCTATCAACGAGAGTTGTACTACGTTTACAAACAACCTGCTAGCCCCCAGGTTGATGCCTTTCTAGGTTATTTGAACTCACCCCAAGCACAACAAGCGATCGCACCTACCAATTGAGACACACGGCTACGGTAAGTGACTACATGCCTGTTTGAGTTAAATTTGTGATACTGCGCTGTGTGTAGACAAAGAATAGACTTCTTGCATAAGTGGCAAAGCTTTGGGAGCTAAGTATTACTGTCTCCCTTGATTCATTAACTCTTACTTTTCTTTAAATCCCTACCGTCCATGTCCCAAAAAAACGAAACGAAAGTTCTTATTTTGTCTCTACTGGTTACAGCAGCTTTATTGGGAATTGGTTTTTGGTGGTTTACAAGACAAACTGGAGTGAATCTAGACAGTTTTTCTGGCTCAAAATCCGGTCAACCTGGCTTAGATACCACTTCTGGAAGCCCAGAAAGCCGGATAAGTTTGGGAGATAAAATTCTCGTCACTGCTGATACAAACCCTAGAAAACAGGCGGGAGTCCAAGCATTTGCCAAGGGAGACTTTGCCACAGCTACCACTGAGTTTCAGGCATCGCTGCAAAGCAACCGCAACGATCCAGAAGCATTAATTTATCTGAATAATGCCAAGATTGGTCAAGGTAAGGGCATCAAAATTGTAGTGAGTGTGCCCATTGGCGGCAATTTGAATGTCGCAAAAGAAATATTGCGAGGGGTTGCTCAAGCGCAAGATGAGGTGAATAAAAGTGGTGGGATTAACGGAGTCTTGTTGCAGGTAGAGATTGCCAATGATGATAATGCCTCTCTAGTCGCAAAACAACTCGCTGACAACTTTGTCAAAGACCCAAGTATTTTAGCGGTAATAGGGCATAACTCCAGTGATGTGTCCCTTGCCGCTGCACCAGAGTATCAAAAGGGAAAACTGGTGATGATTTCCCCTACCAGCGATGCTAGGAACCTATCAGGCTTTGGTAACTACATCTTTCGCACAATTCCCACGAATCGCTCTCAAGCAGAAAGACTTTCCAACTACGCTACTAAGACTCTGGGCAAAACCAATATTGTCGTTTGTCTAGATTCCCAATCTCAATCAAGTCAGTCCTGGAAGGAGGACTTTATCGCCGCAATTGCAGCTAATGGAGGCAAAGTTACCCCAATCGAATGCGATCTTTCTGCACCAACTTTCAATGCTAGCGCTGTGATGTCTCAAGCGATTAGTCAGGGTGCCGATGGCTTGCTACTTTTACCTTCTATTGAGAGGCTCAATCAAGCGATTGATGTCGCGCAAGTCAATCAAAGGCGTTTAGCTTTATTCGGTAGTTCTACTCTCTATACCATCCAGACACTACAGCAAGGGCAAGCTGCCGTTAATGGGATGGTACTGTCTGTTGCTTGGCACCCTCAAGCCATTCCAGGAAATCCTTTTGCTGGGAACGCCGTTAAACTTTGGGGTGGTGAGGTAAATTGGCGTAGTGCGACGGCTTATGATGCGGCTCAAGCAATTATCACTGGCTTGAGGCAAACTAGCACTCGTGAGGGACTACAACAAGCACTATCGAGTCCTGCATTTTCTGCTAATGGTGCCACTGGAACAGTACAGTTTTCATCAGGCGATCGCAACAGTACCGCTATCCTTGTACAAATTCAACCGGGTGAAAGTCCCAGTGGCTTTAGTTTTGTACCCTTGAAGCCTTAACAAGAGTTTTCAAAAAACTTTTTCACCCACTCTGTTCTAATAAATTAGCTAGATAGGGTGTGATCAAGTTTAATTGCTAGTAGTTTTTTCTGATTTAGCTGGTAGAAAAATTAAATTATCGCCTTGAATTCCAATTAGCCCACGCTGGCGAAGCTTACCCATTAAACGAGTTACAGTCACACGGGTAGAGCCAATTGCACTGCCAATCTGAGCATGGGTTAAAGGAAAAGGCAAACAATATCCGTTAGTACAGGGTTCACCAAATTCTTCTATTAATAACGTTAGAAATCCTAATAGTCGATCAATTGTCCGTCGCTGTCCCAACGTACTTAGCCAAAGAAGTTTACGCTGATGCTGATATCGAAAGGCATCCAAAACCTCTCGCCGGAAGTGAGGCCAATTATCCAAGTCGTGCCAGTACATCCAGACAACAGACGTTTGGTCAACATGGGAATAAGCTTGAAGTGTAAAGGGAGACTGTACCACAATTTCAAAAGGTTGACCAGCACCCACAAAGCCCAAAAACGCTTCCTCAGAGACCTGATGCGACAATGGAGAAGCGCTATGACTTGTGCTAGCACTGACTTGAGCTGTACCCACCAAGCGAATTGCTCCACGCTGTACAAGATACAGTAATCCAGCACGGGCAGGAATCCGTTCATCTTTGTTAAAAGTCCGAAAGCGGTAGTGTTCCTGCGCCCAGTCTAGAATCCGTTGCCAGGTTATAAATGGTCGAGATGCCTCTGATGAGGAGGGTGGTGAGTGCATAAGCCTTAAGCGTAGTGGAAACGCCAATTTTTCTAGATTTTACATGGAGTCGAAAGTAGCAAAAAATACTTCTAACTGCCGTTCGTTAAGTGTGAATATATCGCGTAATTTTATTGCGATTAAGCCACTATTACAGCAGCAACTTATAGCAGCAATGAATTTAGCAGGTACGGATATCGCGCCAGCTAATTTACCTAGTGATTTAAAGCTGATGTCACAGATGATTCCGCTGCATCGCTTATCAGATAATGCCTTTGCAGTTTATCGCTGTGCGATCGCATTTAAGCTTGCTCCCCTGTGGCAATTACCCGCCTTCGATATTGCCAATCAACTAGTTGCCTGTTTGCCAATAAATACTCAGAACACCAGTAATCAAATATGTTTAGACTTCACCATAGAGGTCGTGTTCCCCGGTTGGATTAACTTTCGATTAAGCTCTCAGGGTTTAGCGGCTTGGTTACAACAATCACTTCAGACATCTCCCAATCAGCGAGGACAACTGGATAAAAATCAGAAAGAGGCTCACAATCTATTTCCAGCCCAGTATGCCCATGCTCGTTGCTGCTCACTCCTGCGTCTTGCTCACCAACAGGATTTAATCAAGTTACAGGACTTAAGCTTCAAAACTCTTAACTACCCGTTTATCGAACCTCATCCAATTCCTTGGCTAGATAACGACCAACAAGTAAATACAACTACAGGTCAAGTGCAACTGCGTTTAGTACATCCGGCTGAACAGCATTTGATTGCCCAGCTATTAGATTGGCAAGATGCCATCAACATTCAGAACCAAGGCAGTTCGATCAAGCTAGCTAGTGCTTTAAGCAAAGCTTTTGAGACATTCTACAGTAGTTGCCGCATTTTGGGAGAAGTGAAGACCAATACCCCGAAGCTTGCTCAGGCAAGATTAGGATTGGTGGGGCTAACTCAAATAATTTTGCGATCGCTTTTACAAGACCAACTGGGTGTACCTGCACCCACAGAATTGTGAAGTTTGGGTGAAATATAAAAGAAACTTAAAGAAGGTAGTGACAAATCCAATACCCTTCGAGTATTATTTCTTTAGTGTGAGGAGCGAACCAGTAAGGGAACCGAGACGAAACACGGCCAGTCGTCGGTTCCCTTCCTGATTTTAGGGTTCTGATAAGAGCAGACACGAGGTACTGCCTCTACATCAAGAATGCTTCACAACACAAAAGCTTCAATTGCTGCTGCTGCACCATCTTCCTCAACATCCGGAGCTACCCAGTTTGCGATCGCTTGTACTTCTGCTGGTGCATTCCCCATCGCTACACCCAAACCAGCATATTCAAGCATTTCCACATCATTAAAGTTATCACCAATTGTCATCACGTTCTGGGCACTGAGTCCTAGCATTTCTTCCGCTAGATAGCGTACTGCTGTCCCTTTATTGGCGGCGGGATTCGTTGCTTCAAAGAACGTTGCCACCGATTTGGTTAAATAAAGCTCAGCCGGGGTGTATTGCTTACGCAAACTACCTAGCATCTGCTCAATGATTGCCGTATCATCACTCAACGCTAAAACCTTTGTCGGTTCAGAGTCTAAAGTTTTTCGCAAGTCACCCACAGGCATCGGCTGAATATTGGCGCGTTCAGCATAAATCTTGGTTTCTGGTGTGACTTCCCGAACATACAACTGGTCATTGATATAGAAGTGAACCGAGAGAAGCGATCGCAGTGCATCACTCTCAAAATAATCCAGCAATGCCTCTGCTGTAGTGCGTGAGACGGGTAAGTGTTGGTAAATTTGTTGCGTTGCCGGGTCTTGAATCCAAGCGCCTTGGTAAGCCAGTAGGGGTAGAGTAGAAGCGACTTCGTGGTAAAAGCGCAAAGCAGAACAATACATACGACCTGTAGCGATCGCAACCTGAACCCCTTTTGCCTGTGCAGAACGGATCGCTTGCTTCACGGGTTCCCGAACATCATTAGACTGACCTGCAATTGTGCCATCAATATCCAGCACCAGCAATCGAATATCCAGGGCATCTATGTCATTAATCATTTGTCATTCGTCCCTAATGATGAGTCTAAGCGCCATTATTCATTACTTCTGATTAAATCAACGATAATGTTGGGAAACCGTCGTTGGTTCCCTTCAGGCTATGACCGAAGGAAAAAATCGCGCTCAAGTCGGTCGTTTGATTTTATTTACGACTCTCTGGCTGACGTTATTCGTAGTATTAGTCAAAATTTCAGCCGCTTGGGCAACGCGATCGCTAAGTCTTTTGGCAGAGTCGCTACAAACTTTGCTTGTCAGCTTCAGCACACTTTTGAGCTTACTCAAACTTACAAAAAGTGACCGCTCCAGGAGTTTATCAGTCTACGGTCATGGCAAACGAGAAACTATTTTAACATTCCTCTTTATCGCCTTTTTGGGCTTTGCAGGTTGGAGTTTATTGGGAATTTCTGCTCAGCAGTGGGTAGCCATCACTCAAGGGGAAAGGTTAGCGTTTTCTGTACGTGTCAGTTTACCTTTACTGCAACTGCTAGGTGTTGTTATAGTCACTAGCTTAGGTTTAGCAATCCTTAGCCTCTACCAAGGCAGAGTTTTGAGTAATACTGCCCTGCGCTTCAATGGTAGTCAATTACTTAGGGATGCTTTGTTAACTCTTTTAGTTATGGCTGGACTTTTGGGAGTGCTGTGGGGTTGGGTTTGGATTGATGTCGTGTTAGCCATTTTGCTATTGCTGTTGACAGCCGGAAGTTGTTGGCAAGTGGTAAGTTGGCACTTACCGCTGCTTGTCCAGCAAACAGCGATCGCTCCAGAAGTTATCGCACAAATTGCCTGTCAAGTTGGAGGGGTAACACACTGTTATCAAATCCAATCCCAAGGAATTGTTGGACGCTTTGTATATATTCAGATGCACCTCATTATCCATCCTGAATTTGCCAACAGCACTTCCCTAATTGCGGCACGCATTGAAAATGTAATTCAAGAACGTTACAGTCCTGTTCAAGTGACTTTTTACATCGACGATCCATCAATAGAATTAACCACTGGGAGTAAATCTTCGCTTTCACCAGAAGTTAATCGAAAAAACGACCCCATCAGTGGAAAATAACTGATAGGGTCGAGATTATTAGAGAAGCTAACGTTGTTTAATTACTGTGGCTTAGCAACGGTAGCATTAACAGTCACAGTCTTAACACCCTTAATTTCTTTCGCTAAGCTTTCTATTTTATTAAGCTGATCTTGATTTGGGACAGTTCCAGCTACAGTTACAGCATCGTCTTCAACCTCAACAGTAAGCTGACCATTAGGAATATTTGCTTCTAGCTTACTGCGAACTTGACTAGCAAGGTCTTCATCAGGCCGACCTTCTGCTTGACCTTGATTCAGTGCATTGTTGCGCTCCTCACGCGCTTTAATGTCAGCGTTAAGCTGTTGTCTACGAAGTTCGCTTTCTGCATCGGCTTTAGCTTGTTGGGTATCTTCTGCTTTTGGAGCCTGTACCGTTCCTTCATTAGCAGCAGGAGCCTCAGATGTAGTTTTTGCTTGTTCAGAGCAAGCAGCGGCACCAAACAATAAGACGCTACTGAGGAGAAAGACTGTGAGTTTTTTCATTGTTTGTTTTCCTCTTTTTAAAGGGTTGAATGGTGAAATAGTTGAATAACTAAAGTGGAAAAACCCTGATAGTTCAGGAATTTTATGCTTAGAAAGTGCTCCTGTACTCCACTTTTTAGGAAGCGAAGAATTGTGATCTAAGTCCTGATTGGAGATGAGGAGGAGCAAGATTAATTAAGACCTTGCTCCTGGATAGCTACTAGAAAGTTAGGATGGCAAACTAACTAGGGAGCCTACAAAGACTCGTCACGACGATCAATGATGATAACTTCAGGTTCCTTAGAAACAACCTCGGAGTGACCAGGAGTTGTACTAACGCCTGGTGTAGTGTCATGAGCAATCACCTGGCGAGTTGCAGTCGTGGGAGTAGCATTTACAGCACGAGACTTATCTGTATCTGGTGCATCAAAAATTGCCCAATCCTGAATACCACGACGGCTAAGAATCGCTTCGGCACGACGGATTTCTGGCTCGGTACCATCAACCATCACTAGGTAATCACCACGGTTTACGCGGTCGTTATACAAGTGGGCTTTCTCGTCAGGAATTCCTAAGCCAACCAAAGCACCCGTAAGACCACCAGCGGCTGCACCAATTGCGCCACCAGCAGCAGTTGTAGCTAAAGCGGTTGCCAAAGCACCACCAGCAAGCACTGGCCCAATACCAGGAATCGCTAATGCACCTAAACCGACTAACAAGCCACCTAAACCGCCAAGTGCGCCACCTGTAGCTGCACCTGCTTTCGCACCTTCGTCCGTCTTGGTGCGGTCAGTAACGTCACCACCAGTAGCACCTGTGCCACCAGCAACAGTACCTGTGCCATTCAAGTCCTTGCCAACTACAGACACTTGATTCATGTCAAAGCCAGCATCGCGCAATTCTCCGAGTGCGACTTCAACATCACGATGGTGAGGGAAGACACCAATGGCACGATGACGAGTGTAACTAGTGCGTTGCGCCGTAGGAGTAGCAGTAGCAACAGGAGTAGCAGCAGCAACAGGAGTAGCAGCAGCATAGGAAGCGCGATCGCGTTGTAAGGTAGACTTACCGCTATCTCCCGCAGCCACATCTGATTTATCGTAGATACCCCACTCCTGAATTCTGTGTCGGCTGAGAATCGGTTCGGCACGACGGAGTTCGTCTTCTGTGCCATCAACCATCACGAGATAGTCACCCCGATTCACTCGGTCGTTATACAATTTTGCCTGCTCTTCCGGAATACCTAAACCGACTAAGGCACCAGTGATACCACCTGCTGCTGCACCAATTGCACCACCCGCTGCTGTTGTTGCTAACGCGGTTGCCAAGGCACCACCCGCAATCACGGGACCAACACCAGGGATTGCCAAAGCACCCAACCCAACAAGTAAGCCGCTTAAACCACCGAGGATACCGCCTGTAGCTGCACCCGCCTTAGCTCCATCATCCGCTTTGTTGCCTTCTGCACGATTGCCCATTTCTACACCAGCAATCTGGTCATCACCATGGGCATTTTTTCCAACAACAGACAGATGATCCATGTTAAAGCCAGCACTTCTCAAATCATGGATGGCAGCTTCAGCATCACGACGATGGGGGAAGACCCCAACACCACGTCGAACGCGACCTGTATCACGAGGGGAAGTACCAGTAGCAGCGACAGCATAACCAGGACGGGATTTATCTGCATCTGGCGCATCAAAGATATCCCATTCTTGAATTCCGTGGCGCCTAAAAATCGCTTCCGCACGACGAACTTCGTCTTCCGAACCATCAACCATCACCAGATAATCACCATGGTTTACCCGGTCGTTGTACAACTTAGCTCGCTTATCAGGAATTCCTAAGCCCACTAAGGCACCTGTAAGACCACCAGCCGCAGCGCCAATTGCGCCACCTGCTGCCGCCGTTGCTAACGCAGTCGCCAAAGCACCACCAGCAAGAACGGGTCCAATACCAGGAATTGCTAACGCACCTAAGCCAACCAACAAACCACCTAAACCACCCAGTGCGCCACCTGTAGCGGCACCTGTAGCAGCACCTTCGCCTGTCTTAGTGCGGTCAGCAACGTTACCGCCAGCAAGACGATTTGCATCATTCGCATCTTTGCCAACGACAGACACTTGATTCATGTCAAAGCCAGCTGTTCTCAAGTCATGGAGGGCAGCTTCGGCATCACGACGGTGGGGGAAGACACCGACGGCACGCTTGTTGCGGACTAAAGCACTACGGGGAGTGGTTTGATAATCGGTACGAGAATGAACCACTTCGGGTGCATCAAATAGTCTCCAATCTTGGATACCACGACGACTCAGAATCGCTTCAGCACGACGAATTTCATCGGCTGTACCGTGAACCATTACTACATATTCACCACGGTTCACTCGGTCGTCGTAGAACCGAACACGATCATTGGGAAAACCATAACGTGTATTATCCAAGCGATCGCGAACATCAAGCCCTGTAATTCCGTGGTTCCGATCATAGTCACGCGCCACTAGCGAGACTTGACCCATTGAAAAGCCAGAATCTCTAAGTTCGCCAAGTGCTTCGTGTGCCTCACGGCGGTGGGGAAAGACACCAACAGCACGATGACGGCGAGTCGCTACCGCATCAGTGTTGGGCATATCATAGATTCCCCAATCCTCAATACCTTGACCGTGCAAAATCCCTTCTGCATGACGGATTTCGTCATCCGTACCTTCCACCATTATTAGGTAATGCCCTCGCGAGACACGCTCGTTGTAAGCTCTCGCCCGTTCTTCAGGAATACCTAAACCGATAAGTGCACCAAGAAGACTACCAGCTACTGCACCAATTGCTCCACCAGCTAGAGTTGTTGCGATCGCTGTTGCCGTTGCTCCAGCTAGCATGATTGGTCCAATTCCAGGAAGCAATAGGGTTCCTAAACCAACGAGTAAACCCGTGACACCTCCAGCTATCCCGCCAGTCGTTGCACCAATCGCAGCCCCTTCGTCAGCTTTATTGCCAGCGCGATCGCGCACATCAGCACCAGACATATCACCTTGCTGGTCTGTATCTTGCGTGATTACGGAAACTCTATCCATCGGAAAGCGAGAGTCTCTAAGTTCCCGGAGAGCTACTTCCGCATCCCGGCGATTTGAAAAAACACCTACAGCTCTTTTGTGTTGCCCTAAAGCCATATTATCCGCCCCCCTAAGGGAAAATACTAATACTCACAACACCAAAATGTGTTTTTTATCGGTGCTGGTTGTTACTATTTAGGCATCTTTATAAGTAGGGCTTCATCAGTCGAGAGAAATAACTTCTATCTCTACCACTGGAGAGGTGAAAACTAATTGTAATTTGCTATATTACAAAACTAAATGTTTAGCTTTAATTTCCAGTTTATCTTAAATAATTAAAATCTTCCTTATCAAAGAATTCAACTGTTAATAAATAGAATCGTATTACTAAACTTGATAAAATTACCCTATTTTCAAGGGTAAACCAGTCAATAAAACTTGAATCAATTCTCCAAAAGGAATGTGAGTTTTACCAACTGGAACAACGGCAAGACCATTAGTTTGAGCTAGGTTAATTAAATTACCAGAGCTGTGGCTACCACCCGCTAGCTGAAATTCGTAAGTGCCAGCCGTATTTGCACCTAGCTGACCCCAAAGGTAAGTCTCACGCTTTCCATCTGATCGTAAATCATGAAGCGATCGCGCTTGTACAAACATAGGACTCCAGTCTTCTTCAGGCAAACCCGAAAGTTTCGCAAGCGCTGGCTGCACAAATCGCCAACAACTCACCATTGCTGAAACAGGATTTCCTGGTAAACCAAAGTACAAGACACTACGCCCTGGTTCTTCTCTATGTAAAGGAGAGGGAAAAGTAGCAACAGTTAGAGGTTTACCTGGTTTAACAGCAACGGAACGAATATGAAGTTCAGCACCAAGTTGAGCCAGGATTTGATCAACATAGTCGTAATCACCCACAGAAACACCCCCAGTCGAGAGAACGATGTCCGCTGAAAAGATTGCTTGTGAAATTGCCTCTTTAAGAGCTTCTGGTTCATCAGGCACAATTCCCAACCGTTGAGGAGTACCTCCCATTTGCGTGACTAAAGCAGCTAAGGCGTATTGATTTGAGTCTACAATCTGACCCGGTTGCAGAGGTTGGTCAGGTGTTACCAATTCGTCGCCTGTCGATAAAATCGCTACACGCGGACGTCGATAAACAGTTAATTTTGTAGATTGAACGGCTGCTAATACAGCGATTTCCGTAGCACCTAAGCGAATTCCCGGCTTCAGTAGCTGCCCTCCCGCTTCGTAGAAGGCTCCCCGATGACGCACAAAAGCCTGGGGTTCGGGAGCTTCTAAGATAAAGACACTGTTTTCTTCCCGTCGGGTGCGCTCCTGGATTACTACGGTATCCGCCCCCATCGGCATACAAGCACCCGTTAAAATGCGAGAGGCTTGACCCGGTTGAATCGACTGTTGGGGTTGATACCCAGCTGGTATTTCTTCAACTATTTCTAAAACAACTGGCTCTTCGGTACTACAGGCTTGGACATCTGCATAACGCACGGCGTAGCCATCCATTGCCGAGTTATCCCAGTGAGGAAAATCAAGCTGACTCGTCACAGAAGAGGCAAGAACACGACCTATCGCGCCTGACAAGTCTACAACCTCCGCATCTAACTGTTTGTCAAAAGGTTGTACCAAACCAAGAATAATTGACGAAGCTTCTTCAACTGGCAGCATTGCAATCAATCCAGACTTTTGTTTTACTCACTTACTTAGTTTATAGGGCTTGTTAGCTTAAGAGTTTTAAGGGGGTAGGTTTAAAGGCTTTGCACAAGGAACCCAAAACCCTAATTTTTCTAAGTCTTAGTCTGAGTTGTGCCCTACAACCTACGACCTAACACCTTGACACTAATGGTAGTTGTAAGGTCAGGCTAATATGTAAAAAAGCCAGTCCGCCCTTGGTGAATTCCCATGAGTCTCGAACCCATCTACTACCGCTTTCCTAAGGTGCCAATTGAGCGGCGAGTTGCTGCCTTTGGGATTGATTTTGTTGGGGTTTGGTTCGTTAGCGCACTGCTGGGATTAAACGTCGTGTTTCAGGCGATGGTTTTCATCCTACTCTGGCTGGGGATGCGGGTGATTTTAGTATCAAGCAATCAAGGACAGAGTTTGGGGCGCTGGGCATTAGATATAAAAGTTCTGGATACCAAAGGCAAGATTCCTGGACTGTTGACGTTAGCCAAACGGGAAGGAATACTGGGATTTTGTGCTCTACTTGCCATGATTGGTCTGAGTGTCGGTCTAGCTAATGGCATCTCGCTTCTGCTGCTGATTACTCCCTTAGCTGTAGACTGTGGTCTTGCCCTTGGAGATGCTGAAGCTCGGCAAGCATTCCATGACCGTATTGGCAACACGATTGTCATACAGACTCGTCGAGGGTTTTCCCTCGATCTCCGGCTCAAAAAACTATTTACACAGATGAGCCGTCGTATGAAATAATAGAAATTTGTGTTTAATTACGACCAACCATTTGATTTTCTAGAAATAGCACTATGGCAAGCAAGAAAGGTGTCCGCATTATTATCACCTTGGAGTGTACCGAGTGTCGCAGCAATCCCGATAAGCGATCGCCTGGTGTCTCTCGTTATACAACCATGAAGAACCGTCGCAACACGACAGCACGCCTAGAACTGAAGAAGTTCTGCACTCACTGCAACAAGCACACCACTCATAAAGAAATCAAGTAGTGCCTAATCATTAGTTGTTTGCAATGACCAACAACTAAGCACTCACTAGTGCAAGAAGGCAGAAGGCAGAAGGAAGGAAAGCTTGCACAGTATGCTTTTTAACCTTTTTTAACTGGATAGTTATTTCCGCCGTGCTGCACTAGACCAACCAAAAACCAACAACCAAAAACCAACAACGACTCATGGCTTACTTTCGTAAACGTTTATCCCCCATCAAACCTGAAGACCCCATTGACTACAAAGATGTCGAACTGCTACGCAAGTTTATTACAGAGCGAGGGAAGATTCTGCCACGCCGAATTACAGGGCTAACGGCAAAACAACAACGAGATTTGACTAAATCTATCAAGCGAGCGCGTTTCATGGCTTTGTTACCTTTCGTGAATATAGAAGGGTAAGCCAAAGTTTGTAGAGTAAGGCTTGATCAAAGCAAGAGCGGTGGTGTCAAAGGAATAACAAATTGCGAGTCAATTCAATTCATCTTCGATGAACGTCATTCGTGTTTTGATACTCCGCCCCCTGGCTTTGTTATGGCATTGGCACCCGATAGACTGGGTGTAGTTGATAAAAAAAACGCTACCGGGGTTAGCGAAACTGGTGGAAAAGGGAACACTGATTGAATTTCGTCTGCAAGGAGAGCGCCGTCTTGCTGTTGCTGATCGTCCAGAGGGCAAAAAGCACTGGATTGTCATAGATGAACGTGGGCAATCTCATACGCTTCATCCTCGGCAAGTTACCTACGAAGTCGCAGGTTGCACTTTTAAACCATCGGAAATTCATAATTTCTTAGAAGAAGTCGAGTCTTATCTCGACCCTTCTAGCTTGGAAGTGGCGTGGGAATTATTGGTCGAAGACGGAGAAGCTGTAACCGATGCCCAAATGGCCCAGCTTTTATTTTCTGACCAAAGTCCACCACTCCGCTATGCGGCACACTGTTTATTGTCTGAAGACAAAATCTACTTCAAACAAAAGGCAGAAAGCTACGAACCCCGTTCCGCTACGATGGTGGCTGAAATTAAACACCAACGATCAGCGGAAGAAGCGAAGCTGCGGGAGCAACAAGAATTTTCAACCCGTGTACAGCAACGGCTGACGGGTATTCTAGTGGAGTGGCAAGATAGTGATCGCTCTCGCTTCGATGTCTTAGAACGTTTTGTCCTTCATCCAGAAAACGCCTCTCGTGCTGCCCAGGATATTCTGGTAGGATTAGGACGTTCCCAAACCGCCCAAGCCGCCTTTGATTTATTGGTGGATTTGGGTTGGTGGAGTCCCCACGAGAACTTATTTTTGCGGCGTAGTCAAATCCCTATCCAATTTCGTCGAGAGGTGCTTGAAGTGGCGCAGCAATGCCTGGAGTCTCCACCTCCCGATCCGGATGTGGATCGCTTGGATTTAACACACCTGAAGGTCTATACCATTGATGATGAAAGTACCCAAGAAATTGACGACGGTTTAAGTCTAGAAACCTTGGAAGACGGTCGTCAACGCCTTTGGATTCACATTGCCGACCCAACCCGCTTAGTGCAACCAGGGGATGAACTTGACCTGGAAGCCCGACGGCGCAGTACGACACTATATCTCCCCACAGGGATGATCCCGATGTTCCCACCGGAACTGGCGACAGGGCCGATGAGTCTGGTTCAGGGCAGAGTCTGTCCAGCGCTAAGTTTTGGTGTTGTCTTGGATGAAACAGGCAATATCCAAGATTACAAAATCCGTGCCAGTCTAATTAAACCAACCTATCGCCTGACCTACGAAGATGTCGATGAGATGTTGCAGCTAGGGGTACGGGCAGAACCAGAAATCGACGCGATCGCGTCTTGGGCGGTGCGTCGAGAGGAGTGGCGTCGGTCACAAGGCTCAATTAGTATCCATATGCCAGAGGCGGTAATCAAGGTTCACAGTGACGACGAAATCATTATTGATGTTTTAGACGATGCGCGATCGCGTCAGCTAGTAGCAGAAATGATGATTCTTGCTGGAGAAGTGGCAGGGCGCTATGGACAAGAACACCAAATTCCTCTCCCCTTCCGAGGACAGCCCCAACCAGAACTTCCCTCTGAAGAAGAACTAGTACAACTGCCCGCAGGACCTGTGCGCTTTTGTGCCGTGCGTCGGTGTATGCCTCGTAGTGAAATGAGCATTACACCCATACGGCACGCGGGTTTGGCATTAGAAACTTATACTCAAGCCACTTCGCCAATCCGTCGCTACACAGACTTACTGACTCATTTTCAGATCAAAGCTCATCTACGTGGCGACCCCCTGCCCTTTAGTGCTGAACAACTGCAAGAAACGTTACTGAGTGTCACCACAACGGCTTATGAAGCGACATTAGTGGAACGTCAGACTAATCGTTACTGGGGATTAGAATACTTGCGGCGTAACGCTGACCAAGTCTGGCAGGTCTTAGTACTGCGTTGGTTGCGAGAACACGATAACTTGGGGCTGATTCTTTTAGAGGATTTAGGCTTAGAGTTGGTTATGCGTTTCAAGCGTTCTGTCTCACTAGGCGATCGCTTAGAAGTCCAAGTGAGTCACGCTGACCCTCGCCAAGATGTGATTCAGTTTCGAGAACTCGTTGACCAAGAAGCGCAAGCGGCGGCTAGCTAAAAAAGCGATAAGTTTGGAATTAGCGTCTTCTAATTCCAAACTTATGCTTCTTTAAATCCCCATTGCATCCAGTTCATCTGATGAGCCAACCCGTCCCCGAAAAGACTGGATGACTGCCTGGAATGCCGCAAGGTCTTCTTCGGGTATATCGATCACAGTTACCATCTTTGCCTCAGCCTCAGATTCATCAAAACGTAAGGATTCAGTATCTGGTAGTGAGGGAATCTCAGAAAATGGAAGAGCGAGATAAAACCTCGGCAGTCCCTGATTATAAAATTCACCAAAATCCTGCGGTTTCTCAAAAAGGACTGGAACTTTTACGTTCATATTGTTCTAGCTAGCAAATTTTATAAATTATATGGCTGTAGGGCTTTCTTAAGCGGTTCGATAAATGTGTAATGTTGTTATCGAATCCTTAGAATAGAAAAATAAGCTGATCTGGATATATATTAATAGTGAAGCCAGCACCAATCGGTTCGGCATACAAGTTCCAGCCTCGCCAGATTGTTTGTTTAGAGCATGAGGACACTTGTTTATACACCGAAGTCATTGAAGTTGTAACATCACGGCAGGTCTGCTGGGTACGTCCTTTGATGCTAGTTATCTCTGAAGCTAATCGTGACGCGCTCACTTCAGCAGAACTACTAACTTTATACGACTTGCGTCAGGGTGCAGACTTAGTCTGGCCAACAATATTATTCCGCGCTGCTCTAGATACTGAGGTAATTCCACTTTTAGCGAAGCTGGATAACCTAGATGCCAACGGAGCCAGTACTCCAGATGTTCACAAGCAACTGAGCTTGTTTGTTCGCAAAATTTGGTTAGCCTATAAAGAAACTTTTTAGACTTCCATGAGCAATGCTGGGAACAATAAAGGGTGGAACGCCCGATAAAAGTTGCATTCTCTAAATATTTGCTGACAACGCCTTCAGGGTTCTCAACTTGTAATACGGTTTCGAGTTGTTAAACTTCGACTAGAGATTGGGAACTAACTGGATTCGACCAGCGTCCATTTCAGACATTAGCAGTTCAAGTGCCTCGTAATCCACATCTGAGATATGACCCACACGAGTCAGCTCAGAATTTATTGCGTTCTCTATATCAGGAGTTAGTTGCCTAATATAAAGGGCTTTTTCTACCAATTGACGAATAACGTATGTAGTTTTCACTATTCATTGCGTAGAACTCCATACCAAGCCATTTTGCGCGGAATCTCAAGCCTTAAACGTGATCTAAATCTAAATAGCCATGTGATCTAAATCACTTTTTTTAAGAGGAGATTATGTCGGATTTCTTGATTCCTATCTCAATCACGATAGGGAAATCCCTACTTGAGATTGAGAGTGTAATACATTAATTTAAAATATTTCTCGTTTCACTAAGTTCATGTTTTCTAGCCATTACTCAAGGAATTTACATGAATTCTCTTGAGTGCAGTACTTGCTCTGAAGCGAAATTCTTAATGCTTGAAAACGATTGAATGACTGACTTGTAGATAATTTTGTTGTTTGATACAAGAACTCTATTCAACAATTAATTGAAGTAATACACGTAATTCCGTATACTACTACACATTTTTTTACAAACTCTTAGTGAAAACTTTAAGGAAGTAGAGCAACTTGATAAAGATATAGAGAAATCTGCCAAACGGAGTAGTCTTTACGAAGCTTTACAGTTTATTGTCAAAACATTCTCTATCAAGTTTTTTTACTAGTAACCTTGAGGATTTCACTATGGCGCTTACTTTTATGAACTCACAATTGACAGTTATTCAGCCTTCTGGTCATGTCAATGCAGCCAACGCAGTAGAGTTTCAGCAGCAGCTAACAACGGCTGTGTCGTCAGGAGAACGTCCAGTATTGGTTGACATGCACCGTGTTGAGTCTATCGATAGTGCAGGTCTAATGGCGCTAGTTTCTGCTTTTCGGTTAGCTCAAAGTCGAAAGCAGCGCTTTGGTCTATGCTGTCTTGCGCCCTCGATTAGGATTATCTTCGAGCTAACTCAGCTAGATGAGGCATTTGAGATTTTTGAGAGCCGTGATGCCTTTACTGCCACGCTTGAGCAAAAGATTATAGACAAGGCTTTAGAGGATTTAGCTGCATCAAGCTTGAGATCCGGGATGCTCATCGCCTAAACACCTCCCAAAACGACAATGTCGCTTGTCCTTACACATTCACGAGCAACGCAATGCTCCTCACACGAATGCTTGCTACTGTGATATAAGCGAAAACCTTTGCCAATGCTTTTCCCCGGCAATATTAGCAATACTGTCTCTCAATCGCTGGAGAGAGTACCAGCATTGGGGCAGTACCGGGATTCGCTACTGCCTTGAATCAGAGCGATCGCAAGCGTCGCAAAGGCAACACAAAACTCCTCAGGGACGGTGATCGCCCTTGGAAACATCCGGTTAAGATGAATGAGTGCTGCGGGATAACTACACAAAGGCAGCAGGGAAGATTGCCATGGTGTTCACCGTTGAGGAACTACTTAGTAAAGAGATTATTACTCCAGCGCGTTACTTGGGTAACGAGTTAGGCGCAGTCCATAAATCCTGGGAATCCGCGCAGGTGCGCTGGGTGTTAACCTACCCAGAAATTTATGAAGTTGGCGCTTCTAATCTGGGGCACATTATCCTTTACAACATTTTGAATGCTCAGCCTAGGCAGTTGTGCGATCGCGCCTATTTACCTGCACCAGACTTAGCCGCGAAACTGCGAGAAACTCAGACACCCCTCTTTGCCGTCGAAAATCGGCGCTCATTAACCGACTTCGATATCTTAGGTTTTAGCCTCAGCTACGAATTAGGAGCAACCAACATCCTAGAAATGTTGAACTTGGCAGGAATTCCGCTCACCTACCAAGAACGTGCAACGGGTTCTTACCCCTTAATTTTTGCGGGTGGACAAACAGCCACCTCAAACCCTGAACCCTACGCTGACTTTTTTGACTTTATTGCCTTAGGGGATGGAGAGGAACTGCTGCCAGAAATTGGCTTAGTACTAGAGGACGGAAAGGCAGCCAATTTAACTAAAGAAGAACTACTGCTAGATTTGGCACAAATTCCGGGCGTGTATGTTCCGCAGTTCTACGATATGGCACCCGACGGCTCCGTTCATCCCAACCGTCCGGATGTTCCGAATCGGATTTTGCGACGAGTTGCTACACCGATGCCAGCGTACTCGATTGGGCTGGTTCCCTATGTCGAAACCGTACACAACCGATTAACCATTGAAATCCGCCGTGGCTGTACTCGTGGTTGTCGCTTCTGTCAGCCAGGGATGCTAACTCGTCCTGCACGAGATGTGGAACCGGAGAAAGTGGTAGAGGCAATTGAGCAGGGCATGAGAGCAACGGGATATAATGAATTCTCCCTATTGTCTCTTAGCTGCTCTGACTACCTTGCCCTGCCAGCCGTTGGGATGGAAATCAAGAATCGGCTCAAAGATGAAAATATTTCCCTTTCCCTACCCAGTCAACGGGTAGATCGATTTGATGAAAATATTGCGAATATCCTTGGTGGTACACGGCAGGGAGGATTGACATTTGCCCCGGAAGCGGGAACGCAGCGAATGCGGGACATTGTGAATAAAGGCTTAACCAATGAAGAACTACTCAGAGGAGTGAAAACTGCCGTTGAGCAGGGCTGGGATAAGATTAAGCTCTACTTCATGATTGGCTTGCCTGGGGAGACGGATGTCGATGTCCTAGGGATTGCGGAGACAGTGCGTTGGTTAAAGCAGGAATGCTACACGCAGGGGAGACGGCACCTTAACTTTAATCTGACGATTTCCAACTTTACGCCCAAGCCCCATACCCCGTTTCAATGGCACTCGGTTTCAACGACTGAGTTTCAGCGTAAGCAAGCTTTGCTCCGTAATGAGTTTCGTCGGATAAAGGGTGTCAAAGTGAATTTCACTGATGTCCGAATTTCGGCAATGGAAGACTTTATTGGGCGAGGTGATAGGCGCTTGTCTTCTGTGCTGCGTCGGGCTTGGGAACTGGGTGCAGGAATGGATTCTTGGTTTGATAGTTTAGAGCGTGCGTTTGCCGCTTGGGAAAAAGCGATCACAGAATCTGGACTAACCTGGAAATATCGCCAAGTCGAAAATGGCGAATGGAATGTATTTCAGCCGTTAGCTGACAGCCCTCAACCGTCAGAAGCGACAAACTCTACTCCCCAACCCTCATACTCTAATTCTCTTGAGGCTCCCCTGCCTTGGGATCACATTGATACCGGGATAGATAAGAATTGGCTGATAGATGACTTGCAGCGTGCCTTAGAAGCAGCTACCGTGCCCGATTGTTCTTTTGAAGGCTGTTCTCACTGTGGCATCTGCGGCACTGACTTTGGTCACAATGTCGTCATTGCACCGGTGCCGATTCCTGAATTTGCAGGACACTTCAAGCCAAATCAAGAAAAAGTTCAGCGGCTGCGGGTTTGGTTTGGCAAGCACGGCGAAATGGCTTTGGTGAGTCATTTAGATTTAGTCCGACTGTATGACAGGGCTGTAAGACGAGCTTCACTGCCAATTGCTTATACTGGTGGTTTTCATCCCAATCCCCGGATTATGATTGCTAACGCTTTGCCGTTGGGAGCCACCAGCGACGGTGAGATTGTGGATTTTGAACTTAGCCAAGCGATGGATGTTGAACAGTTTAAGGAACGCCTAGCTTCCCAACTACCCGAAGATATTCCTGTGTATCAGGTTGAGGAGGTTAGTTTAACAGCTCCTGCTGCAACGCAAGTGTTAGAACGGGCGGAATATTGTATTACAGTTGCGGCAAGTGAAGGCGCTTCTCTTCAACAATTGCAAGATTGGATAGAAGTGATTAAGCGTCAAGAGGCAATTTGGTGGGAGAAAACAACGAAATCTAGGAAGAAACAACAAGTAAATTTACGCGATCGCCTTTTTGAGTTAGAACTAGTTGAATCAGACAAACCCGAAGCATACCCAACCGATTCAGCCGTTGTCCGCTATGTCGGTAGCTGTCGCAATGATGGAACGCTCCTACGACCAGAGCATTTAGTCTATATGCTAGACCAAGTCAGCCAACAAGAGTGGGAGCTACTACACAGTCATCGGCAACAGTTGATTTTAACTAACCCTTAGTTTTTAAGACAAACGCGGGCGCAATCCGTAATGGCGATACTGCCAATAATCCTGCAAGATTTTGTCATGGTCAAAGCACAAGTTAGCGGGGACATCCCAAGCCTGAAAAACCCCTATTGTTTTAGCATCATCAGCGGCTTGGGGTTCACCTTTTGCTGTTGCTAGAAATACAACACTAAGAGTATGTTTGCGAGGGTCGCGGTTAGGGTCTGAATACACCTGAAACTGTTCTATTAGCTCAACCTGTAAGCTGACTTCCTCTGCCGCCTCCCGTATAGCCGCTGTTTCTACTGACTCGCCATAATCCACAAAACCACCAGGAATTGCCCAGCCAAACGGTTCATTTTTGCGTTCAATCAAAATGATTGGACGATGGGGGCGATCAATTAATTCAATGATGATATCGACGGTCGGGACAGGATTTCGGTAGTCCATAACATTTAGCAATCAGCAGTCAGTTTGTAGTTTCTAGATCTATCCAAGGAATTGATGAAATAAATGATGTACTGATTGAAGGCTTAAATCGCTTCCACCCTACTCCAATTAGTTTTATCCTTTCTTCTGGACAAATAAACTTGAAGACTTGTATCTGAGGCTGATAGCTGATAGCTGACAGCTTTTCCCAATCACAAGTTAGTGTAATTTATCACAATGCTGGTCTTAGCATAGGGCTGTTGCTACGACCAAATTTAGTGCTAGCTAGGGTTTACGATTTCTGCAACTACCTCGCTTGAGATTGATGTTCCGCCGTCTGTACCGTGATAATGTCGTAAGATTTGCTCCCTATACATATTGTCTATGGCGTTTCCCAGATCGAGTGGCATTTTACTGCATCCTACTTCTCTTCCTAGTCGTTTTGGTATTGGTGAGTTGGGATCAGAAGCCTACCGCTTCATTGATTTCTTGGTGGAAAGTTCTCAACAGCTTTGGCAGGTATTACCACTGGGACCTACTGGTTATGGCAATTCTCCCTATGCCTCCTTTTCAGCTATGGCAGGAAACCCGCTACTGGTTAGCCTGGAACAGTTGCAAGAGCAAGGAATACTCACGGAAGAAGACTTTGCAGCATTACCAGAGTTTCCGGTTGACCATGTGGATTTTGACCAAGTGATCAAAACCAAAACATCTCTGCTTCGGAAAGCCTACGAAACCTTTAAAACAAAAGCAACTCTGGTGCAGCAAAAGGAATTTACGGCTTTTTGTGAACTCAAGGCGTATTGGTTGGATGACTATGCCTTCTTTATGGCGCTCCGGGAAGCGCATGGAGGGGCAAGTTGGTTCACCTGGGAGCGGGAGCTTGTCAAGAGGCAACCTGAGGCGTTAGAGCATTGGACAAAGCAGCTAGACGGTGAGATTTACTTCCACAAGTTCTTGCAATTTGAGTTTTTCCGCCAGTGGTCAAAGTTAAAGCAGTATGCCAATTCCCAAGGCATTGAGATCATTGGCGATATTCCCATTTATGTTGCTCACGACAGTGCTGATGTCTGGGCACATCCCGAAATATTTACCCTGGATCAAGAAACGGGTGAAGCCGTACTGATGGCGGGTGTTCCCCCTGATTACTTTAGCGAAACAGGTCAACTGTGGGGCAATCCGCTGTATAACTGGGAACGCTTGCAGCATGACAACTTCGGTTGGTGGGTGCAGCGCTTTGAGTCCCTGCTAGATTATGTAGATATTATTCGGATTGATCACTTCCGGGCATTTGAAGCGTACTGGGCAGTTGATCGGGGTGAAACGACTGCCATAAATGGGCGCTGGATAGAGGCACCAGGTGTTGCCTTTTTTCAGAACCTTAAGGATGAGTTAGGTGAACTGCCAATCATGGCGGAAGACTTGGGAATTATTACACCAGAGGTGGAAGCACTGCGCGATCGCTTCGACTTTCCTGGTATGAAAATTTTACACTTTGCCTTTGGTGGGGATTCCAGTAATCCGTATTTGCCCTTTATCTACCCGCGCAACTGTGTGGCTTATACAGGTACCCATGACAATAACACGACTGTAGGCTGGTTTAATCAGCTTTCAGGCGGGGAAAAAGAGAGCTTGCTGCGATATTTGGGTTGTACAAGTTCAGATGGCATCCACTGGGATCTCATTCGGCTAGCCTTGGGTTCTGTAGCGAATCAGGCAATTATCCCACTTCAGGATGTTTTGGGATTGGACGCTGAGGCTCGAATGAATTTTCCTAGCCAAGCTGAAGGGAACTGGGGGTGGCGCTACCATTCTGGTGCAATCACCGAGGAAATATGCGATCGCCTTAAGACTATGACCCATACTTACGGTCGTGCCCCACGTAGGTAACAGGAGGGAGTTGTTAGTTTCTAGTTGTTCTTGAAATTACCAACAACTAAAAGCTAACAACCTTCTTATAGGCTGGAGTTTGCAGCGAATGTTACTTCCTGAACTTCGCCAGGTGCGCCCAATTGTTTAACCGATTCGTTATTAAACTCAACCAGAACGCCTCCGGCGTTACCCGCTCGAACAATCAGTTTTTGATTGGCAACCCAAGTACGTTGTGTTCCTTCGGGTAAGACTCCTTCAAATTCCGTCTTCCCATCTGCCACGACTCGAATCCAGGATTGAGCCTTGAGGGTAATACCCACTTGTACTGACTTTCCGTCTTCAATTGACTGCGTTACTTTAGCCAGTTTGAGAGGTTCTGTGTTTGTATTCTGTTGTGGCTTTGTTGGTTGCGAGTTGCTGGGTATAGGTAACTGTTGAGCTTGCTGTGCAGAACGGTTAACCAATAGCGATAAGCTACTCACTGCTCCAATCACCAAACAGATATAGAGCAAGTAAAGGTGAATCGGTCGCAGTTGCGCTGCCGGCAAATGTCGCCAAGTAGGCTTAATAAACTGTATAGCCGACCCTATTGGAAAAGTGCTAGCAAACTCTGCCCCATTTAGACCTAACGCATCCGCAAAGCGTTTGATAAAGCCTTTAATATATACAGGTTCTGGTAACTGATCGAGCCGACCTTCTTCAATTGCATTCAATAAGCGTGCCTGAATTCGGGTTCGAGCCGCAACTTCCTCTATAGGGAGAGACTGTTCAGTCCGGAACTGGCGCAGACGCGATCCCAGTTCTTTGAGCTTCTCGATTTGTTCCTGCTGAAAATGGAGTTTATTCTCCTTCATAGACTGTACTCCTTGATATCTGCTGGCACGTTTACTGATGTTAGGTGGACTCGGTTGTGGAGGAAACGAATTTCAAACTCTTTCAGGGGACGGTAGTAACCACTAGGTAGTACCGATTCCCCCTTAGGTTGTAATTGAATCGGACCAATCGCAGTGCGGTGCAGATGAATCACTGGATAGCTTAGCAGTTCGGCGACACGACGAATCTGACGATTTCTCCCTTCTGTTAAAACAATCTCCAAAAGTGTTTCCTCTCTCCCACGCTTAAGTAGCCGGACTTGAGCAGGCAAGGTTTTTTTTCCCGACAGATCGACACCCTCACGCCAAAGTTTTAGTACTGATTCAGGCGGATGACCCTGCACCCAAACATGATAAGTCTTAGGAACGTGATGACGAGGATGGGTGAGATGAAATGTTAAGGCTCCGTCATTGGTTAGTAGTAGAGCACCTGTAGAATCTGCATCCAAGCGTCCTACAGGATGAATACCCTGTCCTCTGGAGAGGATAGGCGGCAGTAAATCAAGAACAGTAGCACGATGAGCAGAATCACGACAAGTGGACACAATTCCAAGGGGTTTATTTAGTAAAAGATAGAGTGGTTGAGGGCGATCGCTTGGTGCTACAGGTTTGCCATCAACTTCAATCAAATCTATTTCTGGATTAGCTTTTTGTCCCAGATGCACCACAGTATGATTCAGCCGAACTCGTCCCGCTAAGATCATCTTCTCAGCTTCACGCCGTGAGGCGATACCCCACTGTGAAAGAACTTTTTGTACTCTTTCTTCCATGATTCGACTACTGTGTGAGCGTTTTCATCTAGAGACAGGTGAGTTAGCAATAAACTACTTTATCCTCTGGGGCACCCTTCCAGGAAGCGGAGCGCTTGCGCCTAACACTGACCTGGATTGACTATGTACAAATATTACAAGAATGTGGATAATTGCAAGTGTTTCGCTTAGGGGTAAGAAAACAATTGACCTCGGAGGCATTATACCTAGGGATCTAAGCATGATTACATATAGTTTTCTGAGGTTAATTTGTGAGTGAAACTCCAAAAGCCTCGAAGTCCAAAAAAAGCCGAGTCATCAGTACCGTATTGTCACCAGCACTACAGCTATGGTTGCGATCGCAAGTTGAGCAGATTGAAGCCTTGCAGTTCAAGCTGATAGGGGGCGATCGCCAAATCCTCAGCGGTCATATTCCGACAGTCACAGTTACCGCAAACCATGCCGTCTATCAAGGACTGCATCTTAGCAAAATTCAGCTAGAAGGTACTGATATTCGCGTCAACCTCGGTCAAGTTATTAAGGGAAAGCCGCTACAACTTTTAGCCCCTGTGCCAGTCGTTGGTCAGCTACTACTCCAGCAAGCCGATCTCCAAGCATCGCTACAGGCACCATTATTATCGAAGGCATTGACTGAAGTACTAGATACACTGCTCAAATCCGATGAAACAACTAATCTAGTTGACTACATAAGCTCTAAACAAGTCACCTGGCAACAGATTGATATTGATGCTGAGCAACTCACCCTAAGAGGTAATTTAGCAGATGCAGAGCTTCGGACAGCACAAGTCGTCATTCGTGCTGGTCTTCAGCTAGTCACGCCCAGTGTACTACAACTGAATCCCCTCCAAATTCAAATCGAACCTGTGTTGCCAGCAAAAAACTTCGCTGCCTTTCAGATAGATTTAGGTCGAGACGTTGAACTCCAAGAACTTACTCTATCGTCTGGACAGCTAATCTGTAGCGGACGCTTGAACGTTATCCCTTAATGCTAGGTGTACAACCGCTTGTTCTCGTCACTAGACTTCTTGCTCCAAGTTAGGGAAAAGGTTAAAAGGGATGACCGATTTCTTGGCTGACCAGAGTTTCCTTGAACGTCTCATTCCTGGTCTTTACAGAGCTTAGATCTGCATCCCACCTCTAGAAGCTGATTACAAGCCCTGAAACTTTCAGGAGACTTGCTAATGTCAATAGTTTTGACTCACTGGGTCTGATAAGTTGATTAAATAGTAGATATTCAATACGTCTTGACATCGAGTCTCAGATTTGACTCCTCAACAATTCACGATGTCACGAAAAAAGTGGGTGGGATAAACATTATGTCGCTAGTTGTCCAGAAATACGGTGGTACCTCTGTTGGCTCAGTAGAACGCATTCAAGCTGTTGCTCAACGTGTTATGAAAACAGCAACTTTGGGGAATTCCCTAGTTGTTGTCGTTTCCGCAATGGGTAAGACTACCGATAGTCTGGTGAAACTAGCGAATGCGATCTCGACGAATCCCAGCCGTCGAGAAATGGATATGTTGCTTTCTACAGGGGAGCAAGTCTCCATTGCTCTGTTGTGCATGGCTTTACAGGAGTTGGGACAGCCAGCAATTTCCTTAACGGGCGCTCAAGTAGGAATTGTTACAGAAGCACACCATAGCCGCGCTCGGATTCTCAAAATTAAAACGGAGCGGATTGAACAGCATCTGAACGAGGGTAAGGTGGTTGTTGTCGCGGGGTTCCAGGGCATCAGTAGCACCGACGCTTTGGAAATTACCACACTCGGTCGTGGGGGTTCGGATACTTCAGCCGTAGCCTTGGCAGCGTCATTAAAGGCGAGTCGATGTGAGATTTATACCGATGTTCCAGGTATCTTGACCGCTGACCCTCGAATTGTACCGGATGCTCAGCTGATGGACGAGATTACAGCCGATGAGATGCTGGAGCTAGCTAGCTTGGGGGCGAAGGTGCTACATCCCCGTGCTGTCGAAATTGCGCGGAATTATGGTGTTCCTTTGGTCGTGTTATCGAGTTGGACAGATGACCCTGGTACAAAGGTAATTTCCCCAATGCCTCAACCGCGTCCACTGGAAGGGTTGGAGATTGCTCGACCTGTCGATGCGGTGGAATTTGATACAGATCAGGCGAAAGTGGCGCTTTTGCGAGTGCCTGATTGTCCGGGTGTGGCGGCAAGGTTGTTTGGTGAGATTGCCCGTCAAGATTTGGATATAGATTTGATTATTCAGTCAATCCATGAGAGCAATACGAACGATATTGCCTTTACAGTGAGCAACGGCATTCTCAATCGAGCCGAAGCCGTAGCACAAGCGATCGCACCTGCCCTCCGTACCCAATCTGCCGATCCCGAAGAAGCTGAGGTAATGGTTGCTCGTGGGATCGCAAAAGTGTCGATCGCAGGTGCTGGGATGATTGGACGCCCAGGCATTGCAGCGCAGATGTTCGTCACTTTGGCAAGTGCAGGCGTTAATATTCAGATGATTTCTACCTCAGAGGTCAAAGTTAGTTGTGTAATTGATATCAAAGATTGCGATCGCGCAATCACAGCACTCTGTCAAACCTTCAACATCAATAGTTCCCCACTCCAACTCCCAAAAGCAACTGAATCAATTCTCCCTACTCACCCCTCCCCTGTACGCGGTGTTGCGCTCGACCTCAATCAAGCCCGTTTAGCGATTCGCTATGTACCTGACCGTCCTGGCAGGGCAGCCCGTTTGTTCGGACACCTAGCCGAGCAAAACATCAGTGTAGATATGATCATCCAGTCCCAACGCTGCCGTGTAATTGACGGTGTTCCTACCCGCGACCTTGCCTTCACGGTGTCACAATCAGATGCGGAAGCCGCTCGGTTGGCATTAAAACAAGCTTCTCCTGATCTAGGGTGTGGAGAGATTCTTCTCGATACAGACATTGCTAAAGTCAGTATTGTTGGGGCAGGAATGGTCAGACAGCCCGGAGTTGCCGCACGGATGTTTGAAGCACTAGCTCAAAATCAAATCAACATTCAAATGATTACCACCTCGGAAATCAAAGTTAGCTGTGTCGTTGCCCAAGAGCAAGGCGTTATTGCCTTACAAGCGATTCACAATGCTTTTGGTCTTGCCGGAAGCAAAAAAATCCAAGTTTCTGCCTAGCTGTCAGGGAAAGTCAAAAAAGGTTCAAGATACCTAGCCTAGGGGCATACAGCTAGCTGTGTTAATGGTTTTATAGTGGTCTCCTGGAGAGATGAGGTACAGCGGGAGGTGTGTGAAACAAGAGATAGAGCAAGGAAAACAAAAAAGCTGATAGCTGACGGCTTTCTTCTATATCTCACCAAAGTGTATTTAGTCCTAAGCCCTGCAAACTGTTTACACCAGCAGCATCGGTGAGATTATATTGCAGAGGGGTTACGGTGATGTAGCGATCGCGAATTGCCTGAACATCTGTGGGGATATCTTTGGGAAGGTGGAGATGGTCGGGTTGTTCGACATCTTCGAGGGCTTCTCCAGCTAACCAGTAATAAATTTTGCCCCGTGGATCAACCCGTTTCTCAAAGGTATCGATATAGCGACGAAGCCCTTGACGAGTGATTTTGACACCAGCAATTTCTTCTGGTTTCACGGGCGGTACATTCACATTGAGTAACATCAATTCTGGTAGCGGTTGCTTAGAGAACTGAGTAACCAAGGTTTTGGCAAACCTCGCAGCCGCCTCAAACTCCCTTGAAGTATAGCTCGCCAAACTAAAGGCAACGCTAGGAATCCCTTCAATCACGCCTTCCATTGCGGCTGAAACCGTGCCGGAGTAGAGGATATCTGTACCAAGGTTAGAGCCGTGGTTGATGCCAGAAAGAACCAAATCCGGAAAGCTGTCCATTAATGCTCCAAGGGCAAGCTTCACACAGTCTGAGGGGGTTCCTGAACACGACCAAGCTCTAACGGTAGGATGAAAAATTGTCTCAATTTTTTCTGCACGGATGGGGTCGTGGAGCGTTAAACCGTGACCTGTGGCTGAGCGTTCGCGGTCAGGACAAACGACAGTAATCTCATGACCCGCTTCGGCAAGCGTATCGGCAAGAGCACGAATACCAAGGGCGAAGATACCATCGTCGTTGCTGATTAACAATTTCATTAAATAGTGATGCGGTAATCATGAAAGTCGTTGTTCGATTTTAGCTTGACAGTTGGGGTGACATAGAACAAGGGGCAGACCAAACCTTCCAGGCGCATCAGTCTGGAAGCAGGGGAAGAGTTTTTAGGGTGGGTTATTTTTGCCGAACTGGTCTAGAGAAGAGCATTGATCATTCAACAAGGTACTAAATACATCGAACTCCTAAGAGCATAGGTAAGCCTTACCTGTAAACTGGTAAAGGTAATCGGCTTCAATAATTTAGCTATTTCTAACCGCTTAGTTTAAGAGCCGATCGCTGAATTCAGCCACAGCAGTTTGTGGTTTTTCGTGTCAACCTACTTCGCTCATAGGTCTGCTTATAGGGTAGGTGCCACAATAATATTCAAAAACCAAAACTTAAAATCTCACTACCTAGCATGACCACTCCGCTCAACGAGCTTGAAGCCCAACTAGCCACACTGAAAGAAGACGCAACAAAAGCGATCGCACACGCTGATACCCTAGAGCAACTAGAACAGTTGCGTATCAACTACCTGGGCAAAAAAGGACAGTTGTCTTTGGTTTTGCGGGGTATGGGTCAGTTATCGCCAGAAGACCGACCCCGCATTGGGGCTTCAGCAAATGAAGTCAAAGAAGCGCTGCAAGAGAACTTAGAGCAAAAGCGATCATCCCTACAAGCGGCACAAATTCAGGCACAACTAGAAGCTGAAACTATTGATGTGACGATGCCAGGGGTTTATCGTCCTCAAGGTCGGCTGCATCCCCTCAACAGCACTATTGACCAAGCCCTAGATATCTTCGTTGGATTAGGTTATACCGTCGCCACTGGACCCGAAATGGAGACGGATTATTACAACTTTGAGGCGCTCAATACTCCACCTGACCACCCAGCGCGGGATATGCAAGATACGTTTTACCTACCGGATGGTAACTTGCTGCGGACTCAAACATCTTCGGTGCAGATTCGCTACATGGAAGCTAACGACCCACCAATCCGGATTGTCTCGCCAGGTCGCGTGTATCGTCGGGATACGGTAGATGCTACTCACTCGGCTGTGTTCCATCAGATAGAACTATTGGCAGTGGATGAAGGGTTAACGTTTACTCACCTCAAAGGCACGATTCAGGTATTTTTACAAGCCATGTTCGGGGAGGATTTACCGATTCGTTTCCGAGCCAGTTACTTCCCGTTTACAGAACCGTCTGCGGAAGTGGACGTGAAGTGGAAAGGTAAATGGCTAGAGGTGATGGGCTGTGGTATGGTCGATCCCAATGTACTTAAGGCAGTTGGATACGACCCGGAGATTTATACAGGTTTTGCTGCTGGTATGGGTGCTGAACGCTTTGCCTTGGTGTTGCATGAGATTGATGACATCCGTCGGTTGTACAGCAGCGATTTGCGTTTCTTACGGCAGTTCTAAGCACACGATCTAGGGATGCAGGTAATCATTGGTGTCAATATAAGACGAGAGCGAATGGAATTCGCCGCTACACAAACGAAGTCCGCCTGCGCGGACTGACGAAAAAATAAGGTTTTTGAAACCTGCGTAGGCGGTAGCTTTTGTTTGTGTAGCTGCGGTTTCAACCGCCAAGTCCATCTTAAATTCAAACCAATGGTAAGTAATACAGCCTACAAATCTAATCAATTAGTAGTTTTTGATGAGAACTCCTGGTTCTTTCTGGATAGGCAGGACATCCAAGGTATCGGTTTGGGCGCAGTACTTTAAGTCTTCGACAACCCCTAGACGTAGTAAACGTTTGCCGTGACTTGCCTGGTGGAACATCGCGAGTAATTGGTCTTTCCATTGAGCGTAGAGTGAGATTGCACCGACTACTTCATCATTCCCAACGAGTTCTTCTAACGGACAGTTGAGTTGGGTGCGTAGGCTATGTGCGATCGCACCAGCACAAACGGTATCCTCTAGTGAGTAACTACCTTCCCAACCTGACCCTACAAGCCAAATCGTCTCAGGTTGTTGCGCCACTATGTACTCGACGACGGCTTTGCGGTTCACCAAGGCAGCCGCTAGCACAACTGGGGCATCCTGTATCCGTTGTAAGGCGCGAGTGCCATTGGTGGTACTGATAAACAAGCGCCGTCCCTGGACTCGTTCGGGTGTGCAATCCAGAGGAGAATTACCCAAGTCGCAGCCAGCCACCGTTGCACCACCACGTTCCCCGGCTCGTAGGCGTTTTTCAGGTAACCACTCTTCGCTGACTTGCATTAGCTTTTCCATATCGCTGAAGACTTGAACCGCTTCTGCACCTGCATTTAAAGCTGTAGAAATTGTCGTTGTGGCTCGCAGGACATCGATTGCGATCGCACAGTCGGGTAAGTGGTCTGTTGGAGTTAGTTCGGGCGTGTGGTAGATGAATAGCTTCACTGGTTGGCTGTACCTCCTTATTAAATTGCTGACTTCCTAATTTTATGGGTCAGTGCTACCCGATTTGAGATTTTGGATTGAACTTTGTTCCACACCAAGTTGCATTCAAACACCTCTCCTAGGTAAGATCTATCAGCTCAAAGCGAATGGCTGAGCGCTGACTGCTACTTGAGATCAGCAATTAAATTAAAAAACTCGCAATCATCAATACCTCTCCATCAGAACGCAGGTAGGGAACTGAGGTATTTTTAAACCCCGTAATGAAGGGTCTGCCATACAGTTGCCAATAACTTGGACTCAGGTCATGCGCGATCGCTTTAAGTGCCCGAAGTTCTTCTGCTAGTTCGGCTGCCAATTCATTAATGCGCTCGGCATGGTCATAAGCACGTTGCGTTGCCTGTTCGACTTGCTCTTGTAGAGTAAGAGGTTGTTGAGGGGGTAATGGCTGTAACTCACGCTCTTTTTGCTGGAGTTGAGCTTCCAAAGCTGCGATCGCCTGATCAATGCCTTCAATTTCCGCTGATACTTGTGCGGCTTCCCTAGCTTGACGACGGTAAGCTTCGGCAATTGCTTCAGGTGACTGATTTTCTGGCAGTATCAGCTTCGCTGTCAGGGTATCTCGTTCAGTGCGTAACACTTCGATCTGAGAGCGAATCGCTTCAATTTCTGCCTGTATCTGATCCATCACTTATCCTGCTTAGGCTGTTAGTTTCGTGAAGCTTTTAGCTCCTTTACCCTTGACTCTCCCTGCCCTAGAACGGCAGGGTTTCTCGGAGGTTTCCTATGAACAAAAGCCTGCGTCAGCAGGCTTTGTTTTTAACCACAAAGGAACCGCGTGTGTCCCCTCCTTCAACAAACAGATTTCCGAAGCCGTAGGCAAGGATGAACGTTTGTAAGGAGGGGCGGTAAGCGGAAAAAAGAGATGGTATCATACTATATACATTTTTTAGTTAGACAATGCCCACTCGCAGAACTACCTTTCGCCTCTATCCCACTAACTCGCAGGAACAAAAACTGCGCTTTTGCAGGGCTATGCACAAGGAGTTGTACAATTGGGCGTTGTCTAACCGCAAGACTCAGTACCAGAAGTTTGGCAACAAAGTTGATTATTACCAGCAGCAAGGCAGCTTGCCAGCTTTCAAAGAAGTCTGGACAGAATACAAGTTGCTCAATGCTGGTAGCTTGCAAGCCACCCTGAAAAGGGTTGACTTTGCCTATCAACGCTTCTTCCAAGGGTTAGGAAAATATCCCCGATTCAAGTCAATTCGTCACTATTCTGGCTGGACATATCCAGACGGTCGCCAATGCTTCAAACTACACACCACAAGTGTTAATGGCTATCTTGAGCTAGGCGACTTGGGTATTCAAGTCCAGATGAGAGGAAAGGCAAGAGTCTGGGGGAGACCAACGACCTGCACCATTGTGTACCGCAACAATAAGTGGTACGCATCAATAACCGTTGATGTTCCAAGTATTGAGAGAGAACTAGGAATAGGTGCTATTGGGATAGATATTGGTTGTAATGCAGCCCTAGCTATAACAGATGGGGAAACCCATCAGTTAATTAAAGCGCCTAAGTTTTTGCGTAAAGCTGAAACTCGAATCAAACACGCATCTAAGTCAAAACGGAGAAAGAGAGCGCCAAATCGTAAATCTAAAACAAAGGCTTCTAGAAGATGGAAGAAGGCAGCTAGTCGAGTCAGTAAAATCATCGCACAAGTTGCTAACCAGCGACAAAACTGGGTTCATCAAGTTGCAGTAGAAATAACGCGCAGTAATAGCCTCGTTGCAACTGAAAAGCTAGAAGTCAAGAACATGACCCGTAAAGCCAAGAAGGGTAAGCGAAGACGGCAGAAGGCAGGACTGAATAAGTCCATCCTTGATGTTGGTTTTGGGATGTTGAAGTCCGCAATTAAGTACAAGGTAGAAGAGGGTGATGGGCAGTTCATTGAAGTCCCCACGAAGAAAGTTAAACCTTCTCAAACCTGTCCTAAATGCGGACATCAGCATCCCAAAACTTTAGATGAACGCATTCATCAATGCAGTGAATGTGGTTATCAGCAGAATCGAGATATCGCTTCTGCCGAAGTCTGTCTTTACTGGGTTAAAGGAACTTTGCCGGGGTTAGGAACTAACCTCGTAGGCGCTGATGGGTCTAGCTCTACTTCGTCACCCAAGGGACGCAAGTCCTGCGGAGGAATGAAGCAACTGGCTCAGAAGAAGCGTCAGAAATCTCAACCTGCTGTCGGGGATGCAGAAACCCCGACCTCCGCGTAGCAGGTCGGGGTAGTTCATCTTCAGAATACTTCGACAAGCTTCACTCGTGAGCAAGGAATTTATTTCATAACACCAAGTAAGGGGTGAGCCTTAGCGGTAGGTAGCTTCGGTGTAGTTAACGCACCATCCAATTGGGGTAGTGAAGCTGTTCTTGCAGAATCTTGCTGCTGTGCAATCAGCGGTAACACATTGCGAATCTGAGCCGTGACAGCTACAGTCTTCACATCATAGGTCTGTGTAGCAATCTTAGGATACAAACCAATACCGATAATTGGAACCAACAAGCAAGCCGTGATGAAGATTTCACGAGGATTAGCATCACCCAGGTAGTTATCAATCGCCAGTTCCGAATTCATGTTTCCGTAGAACACCCGACGCAGCATTGAGAGGAGATAAATCGGTGTCAGGATTAATCCTACGGCTGACAAGAGAACCACTACTACCTTGAAGGTTGAGCTATAAGCCTCACTGGTTGTTACACCGAGGAATATGGATAACTCACCGACAAACCCACTCATCCCTGGTAAGGCAAGAGAAGCCATTGAACCTGCTGTGAAGAGTGCAAAAACCTTGGGCATCATCTGCGCCATGCCACCCATTTTTTCCATGACTAGAGTATGGGTGCGCTCGTAAGTAACACCAGAGAGGAAGAACAGCGCGGCGGCAATCAACCCATGAGACAACATCTGAAGCACTGCACCATTCAGCCCCAACTCGGTGAATGAGGCAATACCAACTAGCACAAAGCCCATATGAGAAATCGAAGAGTAAGCCAGTCTCCGCTTGAGGTTTTCCTGAGCAAAGGCAGTCATTGCACCATAAACGATGTTGACTACACCCAAAACTACGAGAACTGGTGCGAAGTGAATGTGGGCATTGGGTAGCATTTCCATGTTCATGCGAATCAACCCATAGCCACCCATTTTGAGCAATACACCCGCCAAAATCATTGATACAGGTGCAGAAGCTTCGCCGTGTGCATCCGGTAGCCAAGTGTGGAGGGGAAAGATCGGCAGTTTCACACCGAAGGCAATCAGGAAACCTGAATATACCAAAAGTTCAAAGGCGGTCGGGTAGTGTTTGTCTGCAAGCTGTTGCATATCGAAAGTAACAGTATCGCCAAAGAATGCCATGGCTAGTGCCGCTACCAGGATAAATACTGAGCCTGCCGCTGTATAAAGAATAAACTTGGTTGCTGCGTAGAGGCGCTTTTGACCTCCCCATATAGAAATCAGCAGGTAAACCGGGACTAACTCCAGTTCCCACATTAAGAAGAATAAAAGTAAGTCCTGAGCAGCAAACACGCCGATCTGGGCGCTGAACATTACCAGCATCAGGGCGTAAAACAGACGCGGCTTCTGCTTAACTTTCCAACCCGCTAAAATTGCCAAGGTTGTCACCAAGCCAGTCAAGACAATCAGTGGCATCGATAATCCATCAACAGCCAAAGACCAATTCAGTCCTAGCTGGGGTATCCAAGGATACGTTTCGACAAGCTGGAATTTTGAGTTTTGTAAATCGTACTGACTCCAAAAGGCGTAAATTGTCAAAGCAAAATCCACTAACCCAACCCCAAGGGCATACAAGCGGACGGTTCGGCCCTCCTTATCGGGGAGTAGAGGAATCGCCAGGGAAGCCAGTAGGGGCAACAGAATGATAGTGGTTAACCAGGGAACTTGAGTAGTAATCATCACTGGGAATAAATACCTATCGTTGCCAACTTTTCTATTGTATTAAGTTTAGTGAAGCTTTGAGAAGAGTGATTAACCAAGTAAATCAAATCTTCATCATAGATAGGGATAAATACTTAACAAAGAACACAGGAGTTCAGAAGTTCAGGAGAATCTGTAAGTTGCTCCAAGTGTCATCCTCGTGCTATAGGAGGTAGCCTTGAGCCATAGCTTTTGAATAGACTTCTTGCAAAAGCTGAGGAGACAAAGCGATCGCGCTAGACTTTCCCTAGATGTAAACACGGTAAATGTTGATGAGCCTGAAAGACCGCATTTCGGAAGACATCAAAACCGCCATGAAGGCGAAAGACAAAGTTCGATTGGAAACAGTCCGCAGTATCAAAAAGGTCATCCTGGAAAAAGAAGTGAGCGTGCGCCCTCAGGGACAAGACACCCTCACAGAAAGCCAGGAAACTGAAGTCTTGGTACAGCAAGCCAAACAACGTCGCGAGGCAATTGAGATGTTTCGCCAAGCTGGGCGGGATGACTTAGTGGAACAACAAGTTCAAGAGTTAGCGATTATCGAAGAGTATCTGCCAAAGCAACTCTCCGATGAAGAGGTGGGTGTAGTTGTGGATGAGGTTGTTGCCTCTGTTGGGGCTAGCTCAATTAAAGATATGGGTAAGGTAATGGGGCCAGTGATGCAACAGCTCAAAGGTAAAGCGGATGGGCAGAAGATTCAAGCGATCGTGAAAGCGAAGCTAGGTGGTTGATTGTTATTTGTTGTTCGTTGTTTGTTAAAGACCTAGAAATAGCCAACAACCAATAGCCAACAACAAATTTAGACAGTTCTTGCTCCTTGGGTGTCGATAGAAAGCGATCGCGCTTGAGCCAAAATCCCTTGAGCCTTCCAAGCCTCTGCCATCGCTACCGCAACATCAGCCGCCTGTGCTGTATCCACCAATGCAATTAGGGTTGGGCCTGCACCACTAATTACCAGTCCGTAAGCCCCAGCTTTCAAAGCGGCTGAATTGACAGCATCATAGCCAGGAATCAAGGATTGTCGGTAAGGCTGATGTAATTTGTCTTGCAAAGCGGTTCGTAACCAGTCTCCTCGTCCGGTTTCCAAGCCTCTGATGAGCAACCCAAAATGGGCGATGTTAAAAATCGCATCAGCACGACTAATCTCAGTCGGGAGAACGCGCCGCGCTTCTTTGGTGGAAAGTTCAAAATCTGGAATCGCGATTACTGGCACAATCTCGCTATGCCAAGGAATGTCGCAAATTTCCCATGCCTTTAGAGGAGCTTCACCACTAGCAGCAAGGCGACAGCCTCCTAGGAGTGCGGGAACTACATTATCTGGATGTCCTTCGATTGCGATCGCTAATTTCATCACCTCAATCTGATCGAGAGGTTTCCCTGCCAACTGATTAGCCCCAACTAATCCACCAACAATTGCTGTTGCCGAACTACCTAATCCTCTAGCGAGTGGTACACCTAGCTCAATCTCAATGTGTACTGGCGGTGGTGTCTGCCCAAGGTGTTGGTACAACTGCAAAAATGCTTGGTAGGCAAGATTATTTTCGCTAGTGTCCACCAGTTTCGCCTCTGTTCCCGTAACACTAATCCTGACAACCTCAGCGTCATCTGACTGTGTAGGAACATCAGGGATTGCCTCAAGGCGAGTGAAGCGGAACTGATTGTATAGCGTCAACGCTGCGCCAATACAATCAAACCCTGGTCCCAAGTTAGCTGTTGTGGCAGGAACAGTGACAGTAGTAGTGGAAACAATAGACATTAGCAATACTCGAAATTAATCAGCAGGTTGCGATCGCTACTTATTATGGTTTATTTCTGCCCAACCATTTGGTTAAGAAGTCAAACAATATGAGTGAATCAGGACTTATTATCCTTTCCAATCAAAAAGTGGTGGAGCGATCGCATCATCACCCCACCACTTTTGTCTCATGTAATCTGACTAAGCGCTAAATCTCTCAACTTGAACGGCTACGAGTTGAAGATTTCTTTGTACCAGTCGAGGAGGTTGTCTTTTTTGTCGTTGTTTTGCGGCTACTGGATGTCCCTGTTGACTTCTTCGTTGTTGAACTGGTTGACTTACTCGATTTACTCGTTGATTTCTTAGTAGATGCCTTAGCCGCTAAAAGATCTACCGCCGTTTCCATCGTTATGTCTTCCACTGATTGACCTTCAGGGAGTGAGGCGTTGGTTTTCCCATGCTTCACATACGGTCCATAGGGACCATCGTAGATATTCACGGGTTCATTATCCTTGGGATGGGCACCTAGCTCTCGTAGGGCTTTCTTTGATTTTCCAGCAGCACGTCCTTTCTTCGGTTCTGCTAGTAGCTCTAATGCACGTTCTAGTGTAATTGTCAATACATCATCGCCTGCTTTGAGCGATCGATATTCTTTCTCTCCTTTCCCTTGGTCGTGAACTACATAAGGACCGAAGCGTCCCAGACTTGCCTGAATTCTGCCACCAGTAGCGGGATGAGTACCTAACGTGCGGGGCAAAGCCAGTAGCCCAACTGCCATGTCCAAGGTCACAGTGTCCATGGTGACGCCCTTAGGCAGAGAAGCCTGTTTCGGCTTTTTGTTCTCCTCTGAGACATCACCCAGCCGGACATAAGGGCCATAGGGACCAATCAAGATGTAAATCGGTTCTCCCGTTTCTGGATGAAATCCGAGTTTATCGGGTCCTTCAGTCTTCTGGCGCAGCAATACCTCCACCTGTTCTGGGTCGAGTTCAGACGGGGTTAAATCCTTGGGGATCGAAGCTTTGACTATGCCATCACCATTCTCTGCTTCGAGGTAAGCCCCAAATCGACCGATACGCACTTTGGCATCTAGGTTTTCCAGTTCCACTGTGCGGGCTTCGTTGGGATCAATCTGGCTTTCTTGTTCTTTGACTTGAGTTTCTAGTCCTTTCTCTCCTAGATAAAATTTCTGTAGGTAGGGAAGCCAATCCGCTTCACCTGTTGAAATCTCATCGAGAGTCTGCTCCATCTGCGAGGTGAAGCTCGTATCCACAAGGTTGGGGAAGTACTTTTCCAATAAGCCAGTGACGGCAAAAGCAGTAAAGGTAGGAATCAAGGCATTGCCGTTAAGTTGGGCGTAGCCTCGGTCAATAATGGTGCCAATAATGCTGGCGTAGGTACTAGGACGCCCAATCCCCTCACTTTCAAGCATTTTCACCAAAGAGGCTTCGGTGTAACGGGCTGGAGGTTGGGTTTCATGACCGTCGGCTTCGAGTTCCAGGCAGTTAGGATTGTCGCCTACCTTCAGGGGCGGTAGGATTACTTCCTGGTCTTCTAGGGCAGCTTCTGGGTCATCCGAACCTTCGACATAGGCGCGTAAGTAACCTGCAAAATCAATCCGCTTGCCACTGGAACGAAAACCCGCGTCTTCAACTTGCAACTGAACAGTTATTTGAGTTTGCCGTGAGTCCGCCATCTGGCAAGCAACTGTGCGCTTCCAAATCAGGTCGTAGACTGCGAGTTCTCGACCGCCAAGTCCTGTTTCTTTCGGAGTACGGTAAGTACTGCCTGCCGGACGAATCGCTTCGTGGGCTTCTTGAGCGCCTTTACTTTTGGTTGTGTACTGACGGGGTTTTGGGCTGAGGTACGGCTTGCCATACATCTGCTCAACACAACTCCGTGTTGCTGCGATCGCTTGTTCAGATAAATGCACTGAGTCTGTCCGCATATAGGTAATATACCCTTGCTCATACAGACTTTGAGCCGTCCGCATCGTGTCACGGGCAGACAAGCGTAGTTTCCGGTTTGCCTCCTGTTGTAGCGTCGAAGTTGTAAATGGTGGAGCAGGCTTGCGGACAACGGGACGTTCTTCGATGTCACTAACTGTCCAGGTTTTATCCGTGAGGCGTTCTTGCAGTTCTCTGGCTTCCGCTTCCGAAAGCAGCCTCACCTGCCGCCCAGCAATAATTTGACCCGTGTTGGGATCGAAGTCGCTACCAGTAGCTACCTTAACGCCAGCTAGAGAAACAAGCCGTGAATCAAACCGTGTTTTCTCCTGTTCTAGAACGGCTTTCAAATCCCAGTAGCTCCCCTGGCGGAAAGCCCGACGCAGTCGTTCTTTAGTCACCAACAGGCGCACAGCTACCGACTGGACACGACCTGCCGACAAGCCCCAAGCGATTTTCTTCCACAGCAAAGGGGAGAGGGTATAACCTACCAATCGGTCTAAAATCCGTCGAGTTTCTTGAGCATGTACAAGCTGTTCGTCGATATCACGGCAGTTTTTCAGAGCTTTTTTAATCGCTTCTTGGGTGATTTCATGAAACACCATCCGCTTGGTGGGGACTTTCGGTTTTAGCAGTTGCAGTAAATGCCAACTAATGCTTTCTCCTTCACGGTCTTCGTCTGTAGCAAGAACAAGTTCATCAGCGTCTTTAAGGGCATCCTTAAGCTGCTGAACAATTTTCTTTTTATCTTTGGGAACAACATATAGGGGTTCAAAGTTAGCCTCCACGTTTACCCCCAACTGCGCCCAAGGTTCCTCTTTTACGGATGCCGGAATTTCTGTGGCGGACTGAGGGAGGTCACGAACATGTCCCATCGATGCCTCAACACGATAGCTAGAGGGCAAGTAGTTACGAATGGTACGTGCTTTGGTCGGAGATTCAACAATAACGAGGGTTGACATAGGAATGTTAACTTCCTTCGGGGATATAGCAGCGGGCTAAACAGACAAACGTGATGAAGGGAGGGCGAAATGACGATGGCGAGTTATTCAAACGGAAGCTGAGGAGATACCCATAAAGAGATCAACCACCAGCCTTATTGCTAAATGTAGCTTGATATCTACTTATAGCCGATACTCAGTAGCAACCCTTAATGCTCCGGATTATGCCAGAATGAATGCCAACGTCCGGGTTCGGTGTGATTATAGCTGAGACATCCAAGCAAAGTTGGGGGAAGTACCGATGCAGCCAATTCGACAAGGGGATGTAATTTTGGTTACTGTAGAACCCAATCAGGGACAAAAGCCATCTCATCTGACTTTGGCAGAAGTTAAGAAGTTAAAGTGACAGGACATAAGCACCGCCTTAGTTAGGGATAAGCCCAGTTGTATGAGAAAGATGGCACCCTCTATCTGCGAGTCCTCTCAGAGACGGCTTTGCTTACCCACGAAGAGCATAACGCGATCGCAATTCCTCAAGGCAACTAGATGGTAAGGATTCAGCAAGAATATGAGCCTCAAGGCTGGCACTATGTCGCAGACTAACATTGAAAAGCTAACGCCACAAGAAATGCTAATTCCAGTTTACCGACTCCAGAGACAACTACAGGGTAAATATGGGCAGCCCATACTTGATTCAAGGAATTGGTTACGCCTGAATTTGCCAAGAATTGCAAGCTACTAAAATTAGATTTTTGGCAAGAATATACATTAATAAGAATCGGTTATGACGTTTATATCGAACCAATTTAATTATTAAAGATGACTTGTCCTAGTACTGGAGAAATTCATATCTTGCGTATCCCAACTAAGTTGAAATCAGCTAGAGAAGCGATAGGCTGGGCAATTTTAGGAAATTGAGCCAGATAAATTTCTGATACAAACCTGAAAGTTTTCTTGATAGGTTGACTATATAAATTTAAACTTAAAATAAAAAGAGATTTTCCTCTAAATTTACTGTCTAAGGCATAACTTAGACATTTAGAGTAAATTTAGCTGCTCAAGGGGTGAAATCACCGATAAGATAAATAAGGTCAATCTTGATACCAACATAGCCATAGACAATACTGATAGAACCTATGGATTTTGCCAATCTTGCTGCTCAGCTTAATGCTGGGATAATTTTGCCAGAGGGAATTGTAATTATTACCCTCATACTGGTTTTAGTAATTGATCTGATTGCTGGTAGGAGTGCCGCTAATGGGCTACCTTATGTTGCAATTGGAGGTCTTCTTACTGCCCTAGTCGTTCTGTACTACGAATGGGATGTTGCTGACCCGATCGCCTTTCTGGGGAGCTTCAACGGTGATGCCCTGAGTGTGGCGTTTCGTGGCATTATTGCCCTATCGTCGGTTGTAACGATTTTGATGTCGATTCGCTATGTGCAGCAGTCTGGCACATCCTTAGCAGAATTTATCGCAATTTTGCTCACCGCTACAGTGGGAGGAATGTTCCTCTCAGGCGCGAATGAGCTGGTGACCATTTTTATCTCACTGGAAACTCTCAGTATCTCATCGTACCTAATGACGGGTTACATGAAGCGTGACCCCCGTTCCAATGAGGCAGCATTGAAATACTTGCTGATTGGGGCATCAAGTTCAGCCGTCTTTCTCTACGGTGTCTCCTTGTTGTACGGCTTGTCTGGAGGAGAAACTCAGCTAAATTCGATCGCAGAGGGTATGACGGCTATCCAGTCGGGTGAATCTCTAGGGATTTTAATTGCGTTAGTATTTGCGATCGCAGGTATTGCCTTCAAAATCTCGGCTGTTCCCTTCCACCAATGGACACCTGATGTATACGAAGGTTCTCCAACTCCAGTGGTTGCCTTCCTCTCTGTCGGTTCCAAAGCAGCAGGCTTTGCGTTAGCAATTCGCTTAATGACAACTGCCTTCCCTTTAGTTACCGAACAGTGGCATTTTGTCTTCACAGCCCTTACCGTCTTGAGCCTAATTTTGGGGAACGTTGTCGCCCTCACCCAAACCAGCATGAAACGGCTGTTAGCCTATTCTTCCATTGCTCAAGCTGGTTTTGTGATGATTGGTTTGATTGCTGGAACTGATGCCGGGTATGCCAGCATGGTATTTTACCTCCTGGTTTATCTGTTCATGAACCTAGGCGGCTTTACTTGCGTTATTCTCTTCACCCTCCGCACGGGAACTGACCAGATTAGCGAGTACGCTGGTCTTTATCAGAAAGACCCTCTTTTAACTCTGTGCTTAAGCATTTGTTTGCTCTCCTTGGGTGGAATTCCACCATTGGCAGGGTTCTTCGGCAAAATCTACCTATTCTGGGCAGGTTGGCAGGCAGGGCTGTATGGCTTAGTCTTGCTGGGTTTGATTGCCACTGTGGTGTCGATTTACTACTACATCCGCGTCGTCAAGATGATGGTAGTCAAAGAACCGCAAGAGATGTCCGACTCCATAAAGAATTACCCAGAAATCCGCTGGAATCTTCCTGGTATGCGTCCCTTGCAAGTGGGTTTGGTACTATCGCTGATAGCAACTACCTTGGCGGGGATTCTATCAAATCCCCTGTTTACCTTAGCAAACAGTTCCGTTACCCGTACTCCAATGCTGCAACAGGCAAGACTTAACAATCAGCCTGCTGTCGTTAGCGTTCAGCCAATCTTAGATAAAGACACTGAAAGCTAACACTCTCATTATTTTTAGTAAACGCCTGACTTGAGAGAGTTGGGCGTTTTTTGTTTAGCAGATAGCTGAGGAAAAGAAGAAGTCGATCACTTTGCCTACAATATATCGACTCTCCGTTGACAAAGTTGAAGCGACTACTCACTATAGTTTTTTGTCCAATGTCCCGACAACTATTCAAAAAGTCATTGAGATCCAGATTAATAATCAGTAATCCTCAAACTTTATACTAAGTTTCAACAACCTTTGTAGAAAGCCCTGCATAGTCCCCCGTTGGGGTTTTTCCAACAATATAGACATCCAGACTTCTTTCACCCAGCCGATAGACCTTTATCTGATTAAGGTTGTGCTTGAGCATCTCGACAAGAGCCTTAAACCGATTGAGTGTTTCGTGTTCCTCTGGGTTGTGCCACTCCTGTTCAGTAGTCGCTACGACAAAAAAAGAATCAATGTCTACAACTTCAATAGGTGTGTCTACAGGGTGTCCTGTATGATGAAGAATTGTTTCTGGAGTGATAGCCAAGCTGTCTGATGATTCCCACAAGAAAACTTCAAAGGGATAGTCAGACTCGCTGATGAATAGTAAGCCATCAGAAGCTTGTTGAAGTTGGTCACTTAGTTCAGAGTTTTTCTTAGTCATTTAGGTCAGCCAGATACTCCTCTTTGAAGCTAGTCTGAAGATGTGGCTGTGTCTACAAGACTCTATCCGTAAAAGTAACTGCCAAGCCTGTAAGTTATCCATGTAACTACAAACCCCTAGTCTTGAATTCGGTTTTTTGACCATAAGCCGGAGGTAATTCTCAATAATCCCTCAACTGTCACACTCGTTATCGGTAACTCCAAGGCAATCTCTAGCTTTATTGCAGCTACACCGGAATAGTTTTGAGACATTCGATTCGATTGCTACTGCACTATCTTAAATTTTGGGATGTGCCAGTACCGCAATGATTCATACTACTGTTCAGCAACGCCCAGCAACGTCAATCACGTCAAAATAGCACCACCCATCAACTTAGAATAGCGATACTCCAACTCCGCTCTGATTAAAGGCACACCTTTGAGTGTCTCATTGTTGAGAATTATCTTCTCAGCCGCATCTCGCGCCAAGTTCAACACTTCTTGGTCTTCCACCAAACTAGCTAGAGCAAAATCCGCTAACCCTGATTGGCGCCTGCCTAATACTTCACCAGGACCACGGAAACGCATATCCATCTCGGAGATGAAAAAGCCATCCTGCGACTGTTCCAGTACCCCAAGACGCTGACGTGCTGTATCCGTTTTGGAACCACTCATCAGGAGACAGTAAGACTGATGTGACCCTCTACCAACACGACCTCGTAACTGATGTAATTGAGATAATCCAAAACGCTCAGCATTCTCAATCATCATCACTGTTGCGTTAGGGACATCAACGCCAACTTCAATCACTGTAGTCGAAACAATAATTTGAGTCTGATTATCACGAAAAGCATTAAGTGCTTCATCCTTCTCGGCTGAACTCATTCGACCGTGAAGTAGACCGACTTGAAACTCTGGGAATATCGTTTCAGATAGCCGCTGATGCTCTTCAACAGCAGAACGCACATCTAACTTTTCCGATTCCTCAATCAAGGGCAACACAATATAAGCTTGACGCCCTTGAGCAATTTCCCGACGCATCAGGTCGTAGGCGTGGTTGCGTTCCTTACCCGATAGAACAGTGGTATGAATTTGCTGACGTCCTGGTGGTAACTCATCAATCTGACTGACATCCAAATCTCCATGCAATGTCAATGCCAAGGTGCGGGGGATGGGTGTCGCTGTCATCGTTAGGACATGGGGAGACTGACCTTTTTGTTGTAAACGTGCTCGTTGCTGTACGCCAAACCGATGCTGTTCATCAATCACAACTAAGCCTAACCGCTGAAAATTCACAGGGTCTTGAATCAAGGCATGAGTACCAACGAGGAGGGGTAGTTCACCTGTTTCTAATTGAGCATGAATTTGACGGCGCTTTTTGGTAGTCGTGGAACCTGTGAGGAGTTCGACTGGCAGATGCAGGAGGTTGAACCAGCTAACTAGCTTGCGGTAATGCTGTTCTGCTAAAACTTCAGTCGGTGCCATTAGTGCAGCTTGGTAGCCAGATTGAATCGCAGCAAGGATGGCAACAACACCAACAACGGTTTTACCAGAACCGACATCCCCTTGCACTAAGCGGTTCATTGGGGTAGATGATTGCAAGTCTTTGAGGATGTCGCTAATGACTTGCTTCTGTGCATTCGTGAGTTCAAAGGGAAGGAGTTGATTGAATTGGTCAATCAGTTCCCCTGTGGGAGCGAGTACAGCACTGGTTTCTTGTCGCTTTTGAGCATGACGGCGTTGGAGAAAGCCTAACTGTAAATAGAAAAACTCGTCAAAGACTAATCGACGACGGGCGCTTGCGAGGAGTTCACTGTCTTGGGGAAAATGGATATTTGCGATCGCATCACTCACTCCAATCAAGCCATACTGCTTTCGTATGGCAACTGGAAGTGGGTCTTTGAGTTGAGACGTGTAGGGAAGTGCTGCAATTACTGCTCGTCTCACCAAGTCCGCAGGTACACCCTCCGTCAGAGGATACACCGGAACAACGCGCCCGATTTTTATCGAGTCAATACTACCGCCTGGACTATCTAAGACTTCCAGTTCAGGGTCTTCTAGGGTAATACCATACTTATTCTTCTTCACAAGACCAGACGCTGCAACGACTGAACTAGGGGGATATCGGCGCTTTTGTTGCTCCTGCCAGCCGCGATTACTATAGCGAGTCCCTGCAAAAAAACGATTGAGTTTAATTTGACCCGTAGGGTCTCTTAAGACGACCTCAAAAATGGTTAATTTCTTGTTGCGGGGACTGCTGAAACAGCTACAGCTTTTCACCGTACCCACAACAGTGACAGTTTCACCAGCTTCAAGCTGATTAATATTGACCTGACGCGCATAGTCGATATGGTCACGAGGATAGTAGTATAGGAGGTCACGAACTCTATGTAGACCGAGACGGGCTAAATATCCACTTTGTCTAACACCCACATCTTCTAACTCAGACAACGGTCGATCAAGCGTGAGCGTCTGGCTTTCTTTGATTTCGCTTTTGGCTGGTACAAGGGGTGTTGTGCGAGGAGACTTGACTTTAGGAGATTCTGAGGGTGAAGAAGTGACGTTAGACACATCAGCAGGTTCATTCTCCGCTAAGCGACTTAACTCGTCTTGCTGTAATTGGGAAAGAAATCGGCGAGTTTCAGTGACTAGATGTTGCCGCTGTTGAGCCGTCATTTGAGGATAACGGGAAAACGCGGCAGCAATTTCTTGCCACTGCCGTCGCTGGGCTAATGTTAGGATGTCCGGAGTTTTGCCAAAGCTGAGACAGAGGAACTCACTAAAGCGATACTGGTTGCCCAGCAAGTCAGTAAAGCCTTTGTCCGCTTCTACTGCAAGGGCTTTTTGCAATCGCAACCAATCTGGTGATTCTGTTCCCACAACTTTCTCCTATAGTTAGTTATTAGTTATTGGTTTTTTGTTTTTAGTTGTTAGACAGAATTTGACAAGTTGCCTAAAATCTTAGGGTTGATTTTTTATTTATTAAACAACCAACAACTAACAACCAACAATTAACAACCAACAACCAACAACTACTTATCAAACCAGCTAGAGCGCCATGCGGCTTCGGCTTGTGCAACAGCTCGCTCGCGTTGATATTTATGATACTCTCGCCGGAGTGTGTTTGCTTTGGCGGCAAGCTTACGAATTTGATTACGTGCAGCGGTTAAAGTTGGATCAGCAAACTCAATCTCTGATAATCGTAGATGAATTGCGATGATGCGCGTTAGGGTCGAATCTTCTTTTTCACCCTCACTTTCAGTTTCCATCAACAAATTTAAGAGATGGGGTGAGCCAGCGGTTGCATCCCCCGGTACCTCAACTTGGACAGCGGCTTCTAAGATAGCGACGGGTAACTTGTTGGGCAGGATACTAGTTTGTTGTAGTAGACGATTAGTATTCAAAGAGAGCGTTTGAAGGGTTTTTGCGATCGCTTCTTCCAACTGCTCTTGCCATCGCGCTAATTGCTCTGGTTTACTCAGCTCAGTCAGTTTAACGGTTTGAGGCGCAACTGGAGACTCATCATTTACTATCATTTCAACAGCATCTGGCAACTCATCTTGAATGGGTTCCTGCGGCTGTTCGTCACTGACAGGTGATGCCTCTGGTTCAGCTATCGTTTCTTGCTCATTCAAATTGGTTGAATCTTCCAGATGAGAAAGCAATTGTTCTTGAGCCTTCCCTCCTAGTTCGCGTAATGCTTGCTGCAACGTTTGCCGCTGATTAAATGACAAGCTCAAAAACGACTCAGGATACCCTTGAGTGCAAACCTGATAACTTGCCAAAATGAGCTGCTGCCGCAGGGCTTGCCCTAGTAACTTTAGATATTGAGAATAGGTACTGTGGAATTCTACCCTCAAAAGAGCGATCGCTTCCTCAAGCGTTGCCAAATCCTGTTCAATTCGTTCAACTGTTCGCGCCATAGTGTTCTATAACTGCTCAGTAGAGTTGTCTCCTTGCTGAGTGATTCCCTCACCCAGAACATAGCGGACAAAACGACGCACTCGAATATTTTCGCCCAATTGTGCGATCGCTTGTTTAACTAACTCTTCAACCGAGATACTTTGATCACGAATATATGCTTGCTCCATCAAACAAAGTTCTTTCAGCCGTTTCTCTATCCGGCCTTGAACAATCTTCTCTTTAACACTCTCTGGCTTATCTGCCAAGTCATCTCGGCCCATCTCAATTTCTTTTTCTTTGTCAGAAACTTCTGCTGGAATGTCGCTAACCTGGACATACTCTACATTCGGACAGGCAGCAATTTGCATAGAAATGTTCCGCACCAAAGCTTGGAATACTTCGTTGCGGGCAACAAAATCTGTGTCACAGTTGACTTCTAGCAGCACACCCACCCGACTACCTGTGTGGATATAACTTGCGATTAAGCCTTCCGCTGGCTCTTTTTCAGAATTTCCACCAGCAGCGGCAAGGAGTTCTCCTTTTTGGCGTAGCCGTTCAATGGCTTGTGCGATGTCCCCATCACTTTCTTGAAGTGCCTTTTTGCACTTCATCAAACCAACACCAGTTTTGGCACGGAGTTCTTGAACAAGCTTTGCTGATATTTCCTTCATGTTGCCCTACCGAATTCAGCTAGTTAGCAATAAAAGGCAAAAGTTAGCGAGAAAACGCTTTGCTTTTGCCTTTTTTCTCCCCCTTTGCTTAGGTAGGGCAAGGGGGAGAATCGCCGTTTACCTTCTGTTATTTGCCACCCATTTGTGCGGCGACTTCCTCAGCAAAGTTCGTTTCTTCCTTTTCAATGCCTTCACCCAGAACAAATCGGGTAAAGCGACGCACTTGGATGTTTTCACCTAGCTGAGAAATCGTTTGCTTCACCAACTCTTCTACCGTGATATTTTGGTCACGAATATAAGATTGATCCATCAACGATAACTCTTTTAAGCGTTTGTCAATTCGACCTTGAACAATCTTCTCTTTGATGTTCTCTGGCTTACCTGACAAATCATCCCGTCCCATTTCGATGTCCTTTTCTTTTTGGGCGACGTCTTTGGGAATGTCTTCTACCTTCACGTACTCAACGTTGGGACAAGCTGCAATCTGCATTGCAATGTTTCTCGCCAGTTTTTGGAACTCTTCGCGACGGGCAACAAAATCCGTTTCGCAGTTCACTTCAACCAGAACGCCAACTCTACCGCCAGTATGGATGTAGCTATCTACAATGCCTTCAGCCGCCACACGCCCGGATTTTTTCTCTGCGGAGGTAATCCCTTTTTGCCGCAGCCATTCTGTCGCTTTGTTGATGTCGCTGTCGTTCTCTTTAAGAGCCTTCTTGCAATCCATCATGCCAGCGCCAGTTTTGTCGCGTAGCTCTTTGACGAGTTTTGCCGAAATTTCCGCCATCTTCCCCTTGTTCCTAAATTTATGAACAGAATTACACGCTAATTATTCTTCTGTTTCTTCTACATCTTCTGTTTCTTCTACATCTGACGAGTCAATGTCGTCAGTTTCCTCTTCGTCGATGTCATACGCTGAGGTGTCGAAATCTTCGTAGTCTTCTTCGGCTTCGAGCTGACCATGACGCCCTTCGTAAATAGCATCAGCCAACTTACCCACTATCAGCTTAATCGACCGAATTGCATCGTCATTCGCTGGGATTGGAATATCTGCAACATTGGGATCGCAGTTTGTATCCAACATGGAAACAATGGGTAGTCCGAGCTTTTCGCATTCAAGAATTGCGTTGTACTCGCGGCGTTGGTCTACAATCACGACCACATCGGGGACTTTCCGCATCAGCTTGATGCCACCCAAGTACTTTTGAAGCTTGCCGAGTTCGCGACGCAGCACTGAGGCTTCTTTTTTGGGTAGTAAATCGAGAGCGCCACTAGCTTCCCGGCGTTCCAAGTCTTTTAAGCGCTCAACTCGTGTCTTAATCGTCTCCCAGTTGGTGAGCATCCCACCCAACCACCGTTGATTGACGTAGTAGGCTCCACAACGAGAAGCTTCTTGGGCAATGATTCCAGCAGCTTGCCGCTTTGTACCGACAAAGAGAAACTTTTTGCCCTGCTCAGATGCTGTACGCATATAGCTGTAGGCATCTTCCATTAGCTGGGCTGTCTGCACCAAGTCAATGATATGGACACCATTACGAGCTGTATAGATGTACTGAGACATTCTAGGGTTCCACCTACGGGTCTGATGACCAAAGTGAACCCCTGACTCCAGCATTTCAGCCAAAGAGATGACTGGCATAATTTTGAACTCCTAATTCGGGTTTATCCTCCATCTAGGTGGATTTCCTCTATAAAACTTAGGAAACACCCGAAATCCTAGATGTGTGAATTTTAGACAACCCTCTTAAGGTAACACAATTAAGCTACCACTGAGTTTAGAAGCTCTGGTTTATTCTTCGGGTAAATTTCCTAGAAGTCGTTTTTTTTCAGCTTGAGCGCCGTCTTTTAACCAATCAATAGGTTTCTCTTCTTCTGTTTTATCCGGGTTTACCCATACAACATTTCGGAGTTCACCTACCGGAACTGCTGCTTTATCAAAAAGTTTCCTTACGGTGTCATCAAGCGAAATCACAGTTTTATCTGTTGCTAGGGCGGCTTCAATAAGCCGGAAATCTTTAAGCATTGCCTCACAATTTTTTTCACTAGCAGTAATTGACTTAATTGTGTTCCATAACTCTTCATCGGCTGCAATATCAGCTCGATATTCGACCTTCTTCTTAGCCACCATTGTGCGAAGCCATGTACGAGCAAAATTTGACTGGTGTTTATTCCACTCTTCTCTGATATCTGGCGTCATAACGACTCGGTGGCAGATGTCCAAGATAGCTTGGAGAAAATCCCGGCAGTTAACTGATGTTGGATATGTTGCTTCTTTTCCACCAGAAGAACGTGCGATAGAGGCATCAATAACAAGACGTTTGGAAATTTTAGCTGCCATATCAACGCTGCCAAAGGTGAGCCTCTGCTGCATTTAGATAGCGGCTTTCTAGTTTCAAAGACACATCGCTAAAATCTTCAGACCAATCCCCAAAAGCTCCAGCATCATCTAATTCAGCGCTGTTGACTTCTGTAACACCATCCTCTCTGCGCGTAAACCAGTGAAGTTTTACTAAGTCTGGTGATAACTTACCCTCTGCAACTAAAGATTGAACCGCTAATAACAGTAATTCACTGTGCGTTTCCAGAACTACTCGTACACCCCGCTTTGCTGCATCTGCTAATATCTCTGCCATAGCAGCTTGAGCGCGTGGATGAAGATGAACTTCTGGTTGTTCCAAATAAACTAGTTGTCCTGGTTCTGCTACGAGAAGGGCAACTAGCACTGGTAAAACCTGAGATACTCCAAGACCCACATCAGCAATACTAACCATTTCTGTTGCTTCACCACTAGTTAGTGAACGACCTACACGTAGCTCAATGTGTACATCATTAATTTGTTTCGCATCAACCTTTGATGTCAGCCCAAGGGTTTCAAGGGCGCGTCCTATCTCTTGAAGTCGCTCATCCTTAGTTTCATTCCAGTAACTAAGCACACTTGCTACATAATTATCAAAAGTTCCAGGAAATTCTCTGCCGATAGCTGTTGTCTTATAGGTTCGTTCTGGATTACCTCTTAATCCTGGAATATGTATAAGCTTACGAATATAACTTTGAAATGAGCTAGAATAATTTGTTCCCCAACCAATTGACTCTTGACCTACAGCTAGCTCAAGCTCAAGAAAACATCGCTCCCTCTTAGCTTTATATTTAGGTTTCTCACCGTCTCTATCTATTTGTAAAAAAGATTCGTTGAATTTTTTGATATATTCAGGAAGATTCATCATGAAATCTTCATGTGACATTCTAGTGCCAAAGTTTGCCTTTAATTTATTACTAGGATTATTCCAAAGACTATAAGTTGTCTCAATAATTTCAACACCTTTGGAACTATGTTTATTGAAAGTACTTGTAAAAGACAAATCATTATCTATTTCAACAGATACAGTGAGACTATCAGATTTCTTTTTTACAGGCAATTGAGACAAGAATTGTGCGGCTAAAGTGAACTGAATATGGGAACCGTAAATTAGTAAAGCACCAGGATCATAGGAAGCTTCTAGCGTTTGCTTCATAAGCAACAGAGGCTGCATGATGCTGGATTTACCGGAACTGTTTGCACCAGCAAGAATCGTTAGCGGACGAATTTCTATGCTGCATTCTTCGTAGAGAGACTTGTAGCCACATACTGAAATCCCAGTAATTCCCGACACAAGTTTCTTGTCGTTGCTTTCAACGGATGTAAGTTGGGTCATTGTTTTGGGTTGGTTCTTTCCTTTGTTTTATCCCTTCTGCTGCATTTCAGCATAAGCAGAATAGACACCTTGGACGTTGTACCAGTTAAGGAAAATCCGGGCAATTTCTAGCGCTAATTGGGGCTTACCTTGGCTAATTAGCCACTGTAAGAAAGGAGCCATTGTGCGTTCGTTGAGGTGACCGCCAAGAGAGAGGATACCCCAGAGTATGCGGTGTAGCCAGGTCATCTGTATCATCAGCCGCACATTCCAGGTTGGGTGTTTTTGGTAGAATAAAACGCCCATACGCCCTCGTTGAATTTCTCTATCGATCATTCGGGGAATTTGGTCTAGAGCAAAAGGTGGATGCCAGTGATAGCCGACAGCTTCGGGACATTTGATGAGTTTTAATCCCAATTGTTTGAGTCTAACGCCGAGTTCTAAGTCTTCCCAGCCGTAGAGTTGGAAGCGAGTATCGAAGAGTCCAGCTTTTTCTAGCCATTTCCGTGAGATCGCAACATTCCCGGTTGCAAAGTAAGCGGCTGAAAAGTCAGTAAGCTTGTAGGGTTCCGATGTCGGATTATCGAAGTTGTTGGTGTTGATAACCCAGCCGTAAGTGAATAAGCGATCGCTTCCTAATTGCTTCTGTCCCTGCACCAACGCATCCGCATGGGATTGGAGGAAATGCTCGGTAACGACTAAATCACTATCAATGAAGATAATCGTGTCACCTATCGCTTGTTCAACACCGAGATTTCGTGCAGCAGCAGGCCCCTTATGGTCTTGAGAAAGCGATCGCACATGAGGAAACTCACTTGAGTGTGAATCCAGCCACTCCAACGTACCATCTGTGGAACCGTCATCGACTAAGACAACTTCATAGCCAGCGACAACGCTATCACCCCTGAGTTGCTGTTGTTCTATTGCCCTCAAGCATTTTTCAAGAATTGGTTTGCGATTATAGGTGGGAATGACAACGCTGATAAACACTCTTGTTTTGTACCGTAGAATCTTATTGATTCATTCAGCCTATCAACTGTCTGAGTAAGAACGTTAGCGCAGGTGGACTGAGGTCGGGGTGTCACATCAGACTGTTGCTTCACCAATCGGCACCGATGACTGAGAAAACATCTTCCGAATCAAGTGGAGTTCAAGTCCTATATGATAAAGACCCAATTCCCGATCGCCAATCCCCAATTGACCTGAGTTCGACTCTTCACGCTAAAATCATTGGGTTGAATACCTGGGACTAAATAGGATATAAGCCTAAAGGCTTCATTTAGTTAACGCAACCTGAATCCTCATGCAAGTTGAATGGCAAACTGCCAAAACCTACGAAGATATCCTTTATCACAAAACGGACGGCATCGCCAAGATTACAATCAATCGTCCCCACAAACGCAATGCCTTTCGTCCAAAAACGGTATTTGAACTCTACGATGCCTTCTGTGATGCTCGTGAAGACACGAAGATTGGTGTCATTCTATTCACAGGTGCAGGTCCTCATACTGATGGGAAATACGCTTTCTGTTCCGGTGGTGATCAAGGTGTGCGCGGGAAAGCTGGATATGTCGGCGATGATGGTGTTCCCCGCTTAAACGTCCTTGATCTACAACGCTTGATTCGTTCTATGCCCAAAGTGGTAATTGCTTTGGTGGCTGGATATGCGATTGGAGGTGGTCATGTCCTGCACCTCATCTGTGACCTAACCATTGCGGCTGACAACGCCATTTTTGGTCAAACAGGCCCTAAAGTCGGCAGCTTCGACGGCGGGTTCGGCGCTAGTTATCTCGCTAGAGTCGTAGGTCAGAAGAAAGCACGAGAAATTTGGTTCCTCTGTCGCCAGTACACGGCTTCTCAAGCACTAGATATGGGTCTAGTCAACTGCGTTGTACCAGTGGAGCAGTTAGAAACAGAAGGTATCCAGTGGGCAAATGAAATTTTAGCTCATAGCCCGATCGCAATTCGTTGCTTGAAAGCAGCATTCAATGCTGATTGTGATGGTCAAGCTGGCTTACAAGAACTCGCTGGGAATGCTACTTTGCTCTACTACATGACTGAGGAAGGTGCCGAAGGGAAACAAGCCTTCTTGGAGAAGCGTCCACCAGATTTTCGTCAATATCCTTGGCTACCCTAGTGTTCTCTAGTCTTTCATGCTCGTGGGTACAGGTATATGAACCTGACCTATGTATTGATTTATCTTTGCTTATATTTCTAGAAAAGAAAATTTAAACATCTATCTTAAGCCAGAAAATACTAAGTTTTTGAAATCTTTTCTTAGTTTCAACGACGTATTAAGATGCGATCGCTTTGCTGAAGTTTGCCAATACCTCATACTGTCGCTGCACAAACATAGATACTAAGAGTCTAAAGGCAAGAATCAAAAGGTCTAAGGAATCTTTTCAAGTTCTTAACCTTTCTTATGTACTCTAGAATACAGCTAGTAAAATGCACATTCCTTGAGACAATTTATTAGCTGCCAAACCATCTTTTTTACGAAGGTAAATTAGTGGACAAATTCTAGTTTCCCAAATCAGTCAGCGTTTAGAACTAATTGCCAAATGCACCCTAAACTTCTCGCAACTCAGGCTTAAGCTGATGGAAAACCTTTGTCTTTACGACAAACTAAGACAACTTTTGTGATCTTTCAGCCCATACATGGCTGACTAATTTTTGTTAGTCACTAAATAAGCGAAATTTAGTGAAACCTAGCCTAGCACTATAAATTCGAGAAAATTGGAGAGTAGGAAATCATGAGTAACCCACTTGGTAGTCTCAAGGATATATCACTAGTAACCAACAATTTTGGCGACAAATCAGTCTTTAGAGATATTCTTCTCGATTGGTTCCGTTTTCTAGGGGGAAAACCTGGTGAAGTTGTAGTTGTGGATTGTGGTAGTGATGCCGAGACACAAGCAATGTACTGGCAGTTGTATCAAGAAGGTTTGATTGATAAATTGCAGGTTATCCAATCAAATCATGAAGATAACTACGGTGGAAGTGAGACAGGATACATACAGGAATACACAGCTGCTGCAATTGCTAGTAAACCTTACATATTATGTTTTCATGCTGACACTCTACCTTACAGAGAAGGGCATGATAACTGGCTAGAGGAAGCTATTAGTTATCTTGATCGTGACGATGTTTTTTCTGTTGGTGGCTCGTTTAATCTTCCCTCAAAACATCATGATGCTTGGCTCGGATGGTACTACAGTAAGAAGTGCAGCCTGAACTTTGCTTTGATGAAGCGGAGTACCTATATGAAGGCTATCCATGAATTTGCAGGTTCCTTTATTACTTCAGGATTTAAAGAGGAAAACCCTGCTGAAGTAACAAATCAGAGCAGGTATGTGCTTGAAGTTGCTTTTGAAGAGTACATAAAGCGCCACAATGTCTACACCTTATGCAAGGTTGAAGATCCAAACTGGACGGTATTTCATACAAATGCTCATGAAGATCGCTTAAAAAAGATTCGTGAGAAATATTTAGCCCGCAAAGGCATTGAACGCTTTATCAATGTAGGATTTTCTGATGCAGAGCCAATTCCAGCTAATGCACTTTACTATGGACAGCCTCCAGTTGCACTCATTAAAAGGTTGAAAATTGCTTTTGGAAAATCATCTATAGGTCCTTACGGGCGGGAGCTTAAACAACGCTTTTCATCTAGAGTTGGCGATTCTAGTGAAGCAGTAAGCTAATAGCCTCAACTGGACTGCCAGAAATTGATTTTTCCTGTTATTAAGGAACACGCCCGTTTAGAAAACCTTGATGTTAAAAGCCTGAAGTTATTGCTATGCGGTAGCTTCAGGCTCATCTAGTGACAAATTATCTAGATCACTTGCAACCTACAAACCGGAGGTTGCATTTTTAGAGGCATAACCGAGCGAGGTAACTGCTCACTGATGGCTATATGTCTAATATTCGCTCACCGTATAAGACTTATCGGCTTGGTAGTGCTTTGGGTGAAAATGAGAGTATTTGGTTGGCTCAAGAAATCCAAGACTGGTTGATTTCCAGACCAGGGTAGTATTAGGGAGTAGCGAACAGGGATAAAGCTCGAAGAGACAAATCCATAATTGTTGAAATAGTGCTAAACATTGAAAAGCTAAGCAAGTCTTACAGTAAGCGACAAGTTCTTCAAGATTTGACGCTGTACATCCCGCCTGGAGAGATTTATGGATTGCTTGGTCCAAATGGAGCGGGTAAAACTACAACAATTAATATCCTCTGTAATTTACTCCAAGCAGATAGTGGAGTTATTACTATTAACAATGAACTCATTTCAGAAGCAACGAAGTTGCTAATTGGGGTTGCTCCACAAGAAAACTTACTTTATAAAACCCTTAGCTGCGAGGAAAACCTGAATTTCTATGCTCAGCTCTATGGGTTAAAAACTCAGCAGCGTAGGCAACAAGTACAGACTTGTTTAGAAGCCGTTAACCTAGCAAACAGAGCAAAAAGCCCCGTTGAAACCCTCAGTGGCGGGATGCAACGGCGGTTGAATATTGCAGTCGCATTAGTGCATCAACCGAAGTTAGTGATTTTGGATGAACCGACGACTGGGTTAGATATTGAGGCGCGTTATGAAATTTGGGACTTGATTCGGCGTCTGAAAAATCAGGGGGTTACAATTTTGCTGACGACGCACTTACTAGATGAAGCAGAACGTCTTTGTCAGAGAATCGGGATTCTGAAAGGTGGACGAATTGTTGCAGAGGGAAGTATGGAACAACTACGCCAATGCATTCCCGCGCAAGAGATTGTGGTGGTGCAGACATCTCAAGAGGAAAAAGCGATCGCACGCGCACAACAACTTGGCTTTACCCACCGACGCTACGGCAATGATTTAGCGTTTTGGCTACCCCAATCACTGGAATTGAAAGAAATTATCTCACACTTCGATGGGATTCCCCTCGACTCAATTGCTCGGCAACCCGTGCGCCTAGAACACATCTATGTTGAGCTGACACAATCTCAAAAAATTTAGCACCAATGGGTGTAGAGAGCACCGAGCGAATTTTCTAAAAATGCTCGGAGCCAAAGCTTCGTCTTTCTAAGTAAGAAAGTGGTACAACAATCGGCCAAAGAATTGTTGCCAATGCCAACACCCCCCAAGACAACCACCGTTCAGCTACAGACAAGTCATTCTCCCGCTTGAAAACTTTCAAGCAGGTAGCAAAACAGTAGAAAGCTGTTGAGGCGTAAAGCCCTGTCACAAATAAGACAAGCTCCTGCTGACTGATAGGGTTAAGAAGACACATAACCTGGCTCCCTTACTTAACAATTCTTAATATAAGATTAACAAAATCAACTTAATTGCAGTTTATGGTAAAAAACTTTGTTTGAGTAAAGCTACTTCTAAAGATAAGGTTTCTTGAGCTACACGAACAGTATATTACGCCAATTTTACAATCGGTGGTATTCGTATAGTGAGTGAGAAAAAGCAAGGTGATGCGTATAATTTCTGCATCAAAGATTACAGAAACAATAGATATAAGTAGATGAGAACCAAGCCTCAAATAGGTGGCGAGGCTGTACTTCTTTAACAGGATGGGGTTTGTAGTGTTGATAAAGCTTACACAAAATCAAACATTATGGTGCATATTGGTGAAAGCTAAACAAGCGAGTTCACTGTTGATAGTCCTGTACAAGTCTCTTCAGGCAATGCCAATAGAGGCACTTTAGCCAGGAAGTCACGTCTGATATAGGGAGCATTCTAGTTGAGCGATTACTTCAGAACGTTGAAAAATTGTGGTGGGTATAGTTTATGAAACTGAGAATTCTGGCTACCGTGTTACTCTTTGCTCCCTCTTTGTTAATGGCTCCAACTCAAGCACAGAACCCTGACCAAGTTAGACAACTGCAACTAACTGGGGGCTGTAGACGATGCAATCTCGTTGGGGTAGACCTTAGAGAGGCGAAGCTAAACAATGCCGACTTCAGCCATAGTGACCTGATTGGTTCTTTCTTAAGTAATGCCTCTCTAAGTAGTGCTTCCCTAAAGCGGGCAAATTTAGGTGGTGCTGATTTGAGTGGTGCTGACCTTAGTGATGCGCTGTTATGGGGAGCCTACCTGAGGAATGCCAGCCTGAGTGGAACTAATCTCAGTGGAGCAAACCTGGAGTACGCTGACTTAAATAATGCCAATCTAAGTGTTACTAACCTAACAGGTGCTAATCTAACTGAGGCTGAACTTAGGGGAGCCGATCTGAGTGGTGCTAACCTGAGTGGTGCTGACTTGAGCGCAGCTGACCTGAAGGGTGCAAATCTAAGTGGTGCTAACTTGAGCGGTGCTAATTTGAGTAAGGCTGATATGAGTGATACAGACCTGAAAGATGCAGTCTTGTGTAATACGACCACGCCTAAGGGAAAATTGTATAACCGTGATTGTTCCTAGACCAGCGCGGCAGAAATAACTGACCCGTAAAACTTCCCCATCTCCCCATCACCCAGTAAAGTTGTCAGAAACTTTTGCCTTGATGCACTAGCAAGTCCTTGAGTTGCTCAACTGAGTCAAACAAGTCTAAACAAACCGTCTTGAATCTGTTTTGAGTCAAGACGGTACGGATAAGTTAATCAAGTTGTTAAAAGCGACTCTCGACGTTCACTACCTCTGACCGCTCTGATGAGGAGTTTAGTCCTCCGTTGGTAGTGACGAAGTGGAGGAAGCGACAAAAACTCCACACCGCCGTTAGTCCTTAATTATTCCACCGTCCGTACATCTGCCGTCGCTCTCCTTCGATGTACGATGCTGAGTCACTGCGGTATAACCCTCATCCGGTAGCCTTTTTCTTAACTCCTGACAGGTTACTGCATTAGTAGTGGAATTCTATTCTCTCAATAGAGAGAATCCCTTATCGTGTTTTTACCTATCTTTAGATGGGGCTTTATAAGAGGGGACGGGAGGGTCATCCCATCCGCAGCCCAAGTTGATTGTCCTTTATTGTTTGTCAAAGATACAAATAACAAAGAACCAACAACAAACAACAATTTCATCAGCTTAATCGCTAAGGGATGTCTAAGAAGTTAAAAAAGTCTTTTCTCGTGCTTGTGGGCATAGCAATAACGCTAAGTGCTTGTAATGAAGTTACTGAGCGCTCTGGGCAGACAACAACGCCTGCCAGTCCCTCGCCAGCACCCCACGCGAGTGAAACTCTCAACCAGAATCCTGCGATCGCGAAAACTACAACCAATACACAGACCGAGCGGCAAAACTATAAGCCTATTTCGCTTTCTGAGATTGCTGATACCGAGGCGAGAGTTGGTAGCGATCCAAAAGCACTTGCCCTCTCTGCTTTTGGTAAGAGCGGAATAGAAGGAGGTTCACAACAGGTAACAGTGGATTATCCTCAACCGAATCAAGCGGTCGTAATCATCACTCAACTGGGTGTCGCCGATGATTCGGTTCGTGGCATCAGGTATCGTGCTGAATTTGTGCCGACGACAAAATCAGCCCAGGCACAGAAGCAATGGGAGATAGTATGGGCGGGTTCCCAGGTGACTTGTCAACCAGGGCGTGGTCATCAAGATTGGTCTAAGGAACTGTGCTTATAGATCACCCTGAAACAGGGGTAGTGTCAAAGACGCTCCCCCCAATTAAGCCTGACTAAGCTAATGTGCATTCAAATTGCCTGTAGGGAGCAGCCTAAATGCTTGCTAATGCTAGGTTTTCCCATTTTGAGTTTTGAATTGCTTAGATATCACCGCGAATTTCTTCAACAACGCCATCACGAAGCAGAATTTCGACGTTCATTTTCCGTACCAGGTTATCGCCTGGTTCAATGCGGAAAAAGCTTTCCATCTGCCCTTGACTCACTTCTTGGTCAATCTCCAGCATCTGCACTTGTTGAAGTTGCTGTAACTGCTGATTTTTCTGTTCTAGCAGTTCACTTTTCTTTTGATTGACCTGAACTTGAATGCTTTCAATTTGCTGCATGACTTGGGTGCCAGAGGGTTGCAGACTTTGCTTTTGAATTTCTGCGATCGCTCGTTGCCCTTGCATATCTAATTGTTGCAGTTGTGAGTCAATTTGGTTAATCTGCTCCTGAAGTTGTTGCTGAACCTCATCCTTCCATCGTGGTGTGACGATGGTTTTAATATTGACAGGTCGCTTCAAAAGTAGGCTTGATTTCAATTCGTCCATATATGTTGCGCTAGGTAGATCTGAAGGGATAAAGGTTCGTACTAACAGAGGTTAACCAAAAGTTGAGGTATGAAGGGTTCAGCTCACGGCTGCCCACCTTCCAATCTTCTAACTTTCCGACCTCAGGCAAACAACCCGTTAATAATATCGCGATAGCGTTCCGTGACGATGGGTCGCCGGACTTTCAGTGTTTGAGTCATCATGCCATTTTCAATAGAAAACGGTTCAAGAATCAGCTTAAACGCACCAATGCGATCATCAGGGCGGTAGCCAGGGCGATTTTGGACTTCCCGATTTAGTTCGGTGCGGAATAAATTCTGAACCTCTTTACTGTCAAGATCAATAGTTTTCCGGAACTCCTCTGTTGGGGTAGCAGCTTGATTGGGAAGTGAGTCGGGTAGAGGCAGGTGCAACTTCTCTGAAGCTGCCCATTGCTGGAGAGCTTCGAGATTAGGGACAATTAATGCACCAAGCGATCGCTGGTCTTGTCCTACAAGGATAATCTGGTCAATATAAGCACTGCGTAGACAAGCATCCTCAATCGGCTGTGGCTCAATATTTTCGCCATTTGTCAACACAATCGTATCTTTTGCCCGTCCAGTCAGTACTAAATCGTTCTGGGGGGTCAGCAAACCCAAATCACCGCTATCAAACCAACCTTCTGGATTGATTGCCTTAGCTGTTGCTTCCGGGTTTTTGTAATAACCCTTCATCACCTGTGAACCTCGGATGAGAACAAGACCGCGTTCACCCACAGGTAGAGGTTTACGGGTTTCGGGGTCAACAATCCGAATTTCTGTCTCCAGCATGGGGGGGCCTGAGGAATAGCGTAAATTACGCCAGGGTCGGCGCACATTCGTGACGGGAGAGGTTTCTGTCAAACCATAGCCCACCAGCACTTCAATGCCAATAATCTCAAAGAAATTGTCTAAGTGCCTTGCGAGAGATCCCCCACCACTAATCAGTTGATTGACTTGTCCCCCAGTTGCTTCGCGGACTTTTTGATAGACCAATTTATCGGCTAGTTGGTGAACAGGCCAAAGGGCAGCCGCCTGAACACTGGCGCTTAAGCGTTCGATAGCTGAAGGGTTTAAGTTATCTAAGCTCATTCCCTGCGACAAACGCCGTGCTTCAATGTAGCGTTGACTAACACCTAAGAAGTTTTGCACGAGTTTTTGCTTGTTTGCAGGTTGTTCGCGGAACTGCTTCTGGATGCCCTCATAAATGGATTCCCAGAGTCGGGGGACACCAACCATTAGATTAGGCTTGAAGTCTCTGAGGTCTTTTTTTACGTTCCGCAGGTTCGTGTACATCTGGGTACAGCCTTGGGAAAGGATATAGTACTCTACCGATCGCTCGTAAACGTGCCAAGTGGGGAGAATAGAAAGAACGCGATCGCCTGGTTGTGGCGTTAATACATCACTATAGGTTCTGACTTGGTGCAGCAGATTGCCATGCATTAGCATGACTCCTTTCGGTTTGCCACTGGTTCCAGAGGTATACATCAAGGTCGCTAATGTCTCCTTGTTTTGGGAGACGGGTGTCAGTTGGTGGGATGCGCCTACTGCCATTAACTGAGAGAAGTTAAGTATTTTTAGAGTTTCATGTGACGTGGCACTGTCGGCTGGTTCTTCATCAGAGAGGAGAACCACTAACTGAAGCGGAAGAGAATCCAGATGAGTGCCCAATTTTGTCAAGGTGTTGACGTCTTCAACAACCAAGCCAGTGCTGCCACTCTCTGCCAAAATAAACAGTAATTCCTCACGTTCTGCCTGAGCGCCACGCACAACATCAGCCGCACCTGCTGTTATGATGCCCTGATCGGCAATTAGCCAGCGAGGGCTGTTGTCAGCAAACAAGGCAATACGTGCAGGGATACCTGTTTCATCCAATGATCCTTGGAAACCTAAGGCTTGCAACCCCGCCGCAAATTGCTGAATTTGTTGATACAACTGGGCATAAGTGAAAGTTGAAGGTGCGCCTTTGTGTCCTCCAACTGCATGAGGGTCTTTTAGGGCAACGATAGTCTTAAACTGCTGGGCAGCAATCGGCCAGATTTCTGGCAGAGACTGCACTGAAGAATAGTCAACTAAGCGTTTTTGGTTAGCACGCTCTTGCGGAGTACGTTGAAAAGAACGGTGGTCGGCAGGGCTATTTTCTGACATGACTCAATCCCCTAAGTGGATCGGACTGCTTGTGTTTTTACCATACTCTTATACGAACTCAGAATAAGAGTATGTAGTGGACACAATTCTTTCCGTCCTCAGAAAGGCTTGTTGCTTACGCTCCAAGGCACTCTAATAAATTATTTCCGGGGGACAGTAAGTAAATTAGCAGATTCGATTTGCACTTCGCTAAGGCTTGCGATCGCACTGTCACTTCACCTGAGCGCCTCGCATGATTTGATCCCACCTTTCGTTCAAGTGTGTCATTTGTTTGCTGGAGGGCAGAGGAAGATATTTTATAATTTCCTTCCTTAGAGGGGTGTTGTCCTCTTTTATGAAAGATAATTGTTGTTTTTTAAATAAATGTTAAGCAGAATTTATAAAAAAATATTGCAGCTTCTTGAGTGCATTGCTAAAGTGTGCATAGATAGTTAATTCTGGTAGACGCTCGTATTGAGGAGACGTACCATCTATGCTCTACATCGCCCCTGAATCTTTACCGATTCAGTGATTCCAGAATTGCCTAATTAGGTATTTCTCCAACGGCGAAATCCCAAGCTTCGGAGCAAAAGCTCTAAGAAATACCTTTGTTGCTCGTTTGACTCGGCTTATGGCTACTCCCTTCGTGTTCCTGACTTGCAGAGCTTCATGTTGCCAGTCAAACTCAACGTTTACTGAATTCTTACTGAATGACATTTCTCCGATTTATCTACAAATCTGAGGTTTAAACACCAAGTCTTCTGGGAAATGTCTGTCAAAAATTGAGTCCAACTCGTACTCCAATCATGAGTCATTGTTTGTCTCGCTGCGTGCGAGTGGGATGCTTCATCTGCACTCATTTGATCGCCAAGTACTCGCTAATGGCGTAGTGAGACCATAACTGTAGAGGTTTTAATTTATGAACGTTCAAGGAAAAACAGCCCTAGTTACTGGGGCTTCCCGTGGAATTGGGCGAGCGATCGCTCTGGAATTAGCAAAACAAAACGTAAAACGCTTGTTGTTGGTTGCCCGGAACCGCCAACGGTTAGCGGAAGTAGCAACAGAAGTTGAAGCGCTGGGCGTAGAAGTCGTAATCTTGGCTTTGGATTTAGCTCAACCTGTAGAGGTGAATATTGCGATCGCGCAAGCATGGCGAAATCACGGGCCGATTCATCTACTCATCAACTGTGCTGGCGTTGCCCACCAAGCGCCTTTTTTGCAATCCCGACTGCCGAATGTACAGGAAGAGATCGCGATTAATTTGATGGGAATGTACACAATGACTCGTTTAGTTGCCCGACGCATGGCAACACAACGGGAAGGGACGATTGTTAATGTTTCTAGCTTAATGGGGAAGGTGGCAGCACCGACGATGGCGACCTATTCAGCTACGAAATACGCGATTTTGGGGTTTACCCAGGCTTTACGGGGTGAGTTAGCTACCCACAATATCCGGGTGATAGCATTGCTTCCATCCCTAACGGATACTGACATGGTTCGAGATTTGCAGTGGTTTCGCTGGGTGATGCCAACGACTTCGCAGAAAGTTGCTCAAGCACTTGTCGCTGGCTTGCAAAAAGAATCACCAGAAATTCTGGTGGGATGGCAAAGTCATTTAGCTGTGTGGTGCAACCGCATTGCACCTTGGCTATTGGAGAAGATTTTACTGATGGCAGCACCCTTGTCAAAGGATAGGCAAAAACGCTATCTAAGGTTCAAACAGGCTGGAGTGACGTTGCGTTAATATCTTTTGCCAAGAGGAATCTCAATCGCACTGAACTTTAGGAAGTTTAGTTGTTTACTGGAAAAACCCGGATGGGGGGGGCTTCCCCCCAAACCCCCCTTCTGGGGGACGGAGTGCCTACCTAGAGACCCCCTGCACAAGTAGGGCTAATCCATGTTCACGAAAGAAAGTTCGCAACACTATAAATTACATTTTGACTACTTGGCAAGTCTCCACAAGAGAGTCTTGCGGTCTTTAAAACTAATTTTCTCTTCGTACGCAAGCTCAAATTTGTAGTTTTTAGACTTCTGAAGTTCCGAACGCAATAAGGAAGTAGGAGGAGTGATTTCTAGCAAAAATACATCACTAAAGTTTTTTGAAGTTTCTAATAGCTTTTTTTGGCTCAGATCTTGTACCTCTTTTTTATTCTTGAAGAAAGGGTTAGGGAGGGTTTGAAGTAGCTGAAGATAAGATTTTGATTGAGAAAACTCTGTAGTTTCTTCCGGACTATTTACTAGTTGTAATCGCACTTTGGAGTCAAGTGCATAGCTCATTGACAAAATCCGATTGTAGTTGCTGTCGCTCCACAAAAGAGGAGCAGGAGACTGGTTAATAATTTTAGCTACTCGTACATTGTAGTAATCACTATACTTTGTCCACCAGGTATCCGATTGAGCAACTAAGCTACAAGAGATTATTCCGCAGGAAATCAGGATAATCGTAATTAACCGCCAAAACATAAACTGCCATCTACTAGGAGCTATATTACTCAGTTTTGTGGAGAGTAGATAGGCAACAGCGAGTTGAATTCCGAGATAGCTAGGGAGGTGATATCGAGCAATCGTTGAGCGTTGTCCTCCTGACTTTAAATCTAGCAACACAAGAGGCAAAGTCGTTGCTGCCATTAAGATTAAAACAAATAGCCAAACTGATTTTGGTGCTTGACGAAAAAGAAAATAAATTGCGTAAGCTACCAATAAAAAAATCAGTAGCATCAAGTAAGTGATGGGAGAATCATAACTAAATACCAGACTGAAAGGGTCTTGGCTTGCCACTTGCACATCAAGGAAGGCATGAATAAGATTAGCTACCCAACTTTGATAAAAGCTCAGGGGAGATAAGCTTTCAGTAGTCCATTCCCACTGTTCATAAGCTTGACGTTTGTTATTGAGAAAGATGAAAAGCCAGGGCGAAAACAGTAACAACCCTGATGTTGCCGCTAAGATGTAAGATTTGAGACGTTGACTCCATTGAAAGCGCTCCCTGATGAGTACATAAATTCCTTGTGCGATCGCAACCATTCCTGAAAAGAGATGAGAATACAGTGATAAGGCTAAAGTAAGCGCATAAATTATCCAACTCCGTTTGGTTTGGACTCGTAGGGCATAGAGTAAAGAGGCGCTTGCAAGCAAAACGCTTACTGTCCACAAGCTATACTCCCGCACTTCCTGGGCATACAGGAGATGAATCGGTGAAACGGCAACTAAAGCAACTGCTATCCAGGCAGTTAACGACGAATTAAATAGTTCTAGGCATAGCCAATACAGGCAAGGAAAGGCAAAAAGACTAATCAAGGCGGGTAAACGTCTTTTTACCGCTACCGATGAGCCAAATAACTGTTCCCAAAATCTTGCCTTGATGTAGTACAACGGTGGATGTATCGAGTCTTCTGAAGCTAAAACCTTTAGAGTATCAACTAAACCTCTTTCGGTATTAGGACGTTGATATTTTTGTAACTCCTCAATGCCAATTTCCTCCCCTGTGTAGGTGGCTTCGACAACTTCCTCTGTTGTGTAACCTGCAATTCGTAATGAACTGTAAGCTTCATCACCCCAGTAGACTTTTTGGTCTAGATTAATGAATCTAAAAAAGATACCTAGAAGCAACGCAACGATAGCTAAAAACCGTATTCCAGACAGCGAAAACCTCAAAGATTTGAGCAATTAATTCTCCTTCATACAACGTCTCGCTCTCTACTGAAAACTTCCAGAAAACGGTAGTTTAAGTATCTTCGCTGTCGCAGTTGATTTTGAAGACAGAAGCGAGATGATTAGTGATTCTGTGTGATGGAACTTTTAACGCAAGGTTAGCTAAGCTTTTAGCCTCCATAGCAAAGTTTGGCGGTCTTTAAAACTAATTTTCTCTTTATACACAAGCTCAAAGTTATAATTTTTATGCTTCTCCAATTCGCCACGTAGTAGAGAATCAGGAGGTGTACTTTCCAGGAAAAATACATCAGTGAAATTTTGTGGAATTTCTGGAAGCTTTTCTTTGGAGATTTCTGGAACTTCGGATGGAATCTCTACTAACTGTAGTCGTACTTTTGGACCAAGTAGATGGCTAAGCGCAAGAATTCGATTAGGGGCGCTATCACTCCAGACTAAGGGCGCAGGAGACTGATTAATAATACGCGCTACCTGGGCATTGTGGTAGTCCGTGTATTTAGTCCACCAAGTGTCTGATTGGGCAATTAACGCACAAGACACTACTCCGCAAGAAATCAGAGCAACGGTGATGAATCGCCAAAGCTTCTGCTGCAAATGGTCAGAAACAGCACTAATTTTTGTCGATAAAAGATAGGCAACGGTAAGTTGAATGCCTATATAGCTAGGGAGTTGATACCTGGCAATTGTTGAGCGTCTTCCGCCTGAAATTAAATCAGGTAGCACGAGAGGCAATGTTGTTGATGCCATCAGCACTAAGAGGAGTAGCCAAACTGTTCTTGGTGCTTCGCGAAAGAGAAAGTACATCGCGTAAGCGACCAAAACCACAATCGGAATAATTACATAAGTTGTAGGTTGATCATAACCAAATGGCAAGTCAAAAGGGTCATGGTTTCCGATTTGTACATCGAAGAAACCACGAACCAAATTTGTTAGCCACCGTTGATAAAAGTTTAGCTGGGAGATGTCTTGAACAACCCATGCCCAGCCTTTACTAACCCGACTTTCTTGCTTGATAAAGATGAGAATCCAGGGAATAAAAAGTGCTAATCCTACGGCTGCGGCGAAGAGGTAATCCCTTAGTCTTTTACTCCACCGCCAACCGTCGAGGCTTAGGACATAAATTCCGTGTCCAAGCACTACCATGCCGGAGAATAAATGGGAGTAAAGTGCGATCGCAATACTCAGCCCATACAGGCTCCAACTCCCCTTGGTTTTGACTCGGACAGCGTACAATAAGGAAGCCGTGGCGAACAAAACACTGACTGTCCATAAGCTATACTCCCGGACTTCCTGAGCATACAGTACATGAATTGGCGAAACAGCCACTAATGCGATCGCGATCCAGCCAGTCAAAGACGAACCAAATAATTCCCAACACAGCCAGTACAGGCAAGGGAAAGCAAGAAGGCTAATCAACGCAGGCAGACATCGTTTTATCCCTACCGAGATGCCGAACCACTCCTCCCAAACTCTCGCCATGATGTAGTACAACGGCGGATGGTGAGGCGCTTCTGTCGCTATCACTCTTAGAGTGTCACCTACGGTGCGTTCAGGATTGGCGTTTTGATAAAACAGCAACTCCTCGACACTCAGTTCACGTCCCGTGTAAAGTGCTTGAACAATTTCCTCGGCTGTATAGCCAGAAATTCGGGAGGAACTGTAAGCCTCATCACCCCAGTAAACTTTTTGATCGAGATTAACGAACCGAAAAACGATACCCAGAAGTAGCACGACGATGAGTAAAAACTGCACTCCCGTCAGTCGCCACTTCCAAGATTGGGCTAATTTACCGTCCATCACACCACACCTTCCCACAAAACCATTCCTGAACCTAAACACGTAGGAAGGAAAGATCGTTTTGTTATAGAGTACCAGCAGACCAAATACCTGTCAGCTATCAGCGTTCAGCTATCAGCTATTGCTGCCAAACCCTGAATTGATTGGGGAAAAGAAGCAAGATTGCTGAGAGTGATGCCAATCGCTTTCAAAAGACAAGGCATCCTTCTTCGATCCCTAGCTTTATAAGTATGGGATAAAGCTGACGCTTCGTCTGATCGGGGTACGATCATCACGTACTACCCACGGCTGCTATGTTGACTGCACGCTTACGCAAATTTCTAACAGGTTCTACCTCTAAAGTGTCCACCGCTCAGGTGAGGTTTTGGTTGAGCTTGAGCTTGACATTTGCGGCAATTTACAGTCTGTTAGCGCTGCGAGAGGCGTTTAGTAGTGAGTATGTGGTGCAGGATGATGCGCGGCAGCACGTTTTCTGGATGCAGCGGTTTATTGATCCAGAGTTATTTCCCAATGATTTAATTGCAGATTATTTCCAATCCGTAGCTCCGGCTGGCTACTCGACGCTCTATCATTTAGCAGCATTTTTGGGGATTAATCCCTTAACGTTCAATAAGTTTTTGCCGCTGGCAATTGGGTTAGTGACAACGGCATACTGTTTTGGTGTCTGTTTGGAGATGTTGCCAATACCTGCTGCTGGATTTGTTGCGGCGTTATTGTTAAATCAAAATCTCTGGGTTGAAGATGACTTAGCCTCCGCAACGCCTAGAGCGTTTGTGTATCTACTATTTCTCGCGTTTTTGTACTATTTATTGCGGCGTTCCTTGCTGCCTTGTTTGGTTGCGATCGCGCTTATCGGCTTATTTTATCCCCAGTGTATTTTCCTCAGTGCGGGTGTCTTAATTCTGCAACTGGTGAAGTGGCAAAATGGACAGCTTCGCCTTACTCAAGATAAACGAGATTATCGGTTCTGCTTTGCTGGACTGGGAGTAATTATTCTTGTCATGTTACCCTTTGCCTTGACTTCTTCTGAGTTTGGGCCTGTCATCTCAGTCGCCCAAGCGAGACAATTACCTGAATTTGCTCCAGATGGACGATCTGAATTTTTTCAGGAATCATTTGCAGATTTTTGGTTCTCAGGCGAACGGAGTGGGATGTTTCCCAAATCGCTATTTACACCTGTAACCCTTTGTACAGGGTTATTGTTACCTGTGCTGTTGAAATTTCCTTCTCAGTTTCCTTTAGGGCAACAAGTTAAGTCCAGTGTGCTGGTTTTACCGCAACTGCTGTTGGTATCTGTCGGGATGTTTTTTGCGGCTCACGCACTACTGTTTAAACTACACCTGCCTAGCCGTTATACCAGTTACAGCTTTCGGCTAATTGTAATTTTAGCTAGTGCGATCGCCTTGAGTCTCATTGTCGATGCCGTTCTAGGTTGGGCATTGTCGCCAACTCAATCCCCTCGTCCCCAAAGACAGTTTATCGCTCTCGGAATAACAGCCCTGATTGGAGCTACCCTCATTCTGTATCCTAGCTTTATCAAAAGCTTCCCCATGACTGCCTACGAAGTAGGAGAGGCACCGCAATTGTATGAGTTTTTTCAAAAACAGCCAAAAGATAGCCTGATTGCCTCCCTAGCAGAGGAAGTGAACAACATCCCAACGTTTGCTCAGCGACCAATTTTAGTCGGGCGGGAATATGCAATTCCCTATCATTTGGGCTACTATGGTCAATTTCGCCAACGGGTAATTGACCTAATTCGCGCTCAATATAGTCCCGACTTAGCAGATGTCCAAACGTTTATTCAAAAGTACGGTGTCGATTTTTGGTTGTTGGATCGAAGTGCCTTTACAGCGGAGTATTTAGCCAACAACGATTGGCTTCACCTATTTCAGCCAGTGACTGGGGAAGCGTTAGCCAGAGTCCGGCAGGGAACTCTCCCTGCATTGAGTAGCGTCATAGAAAACTGTTTGGTTGCTCAGACAGAGAGTTTAGTTGTCTTAGAGGCAGCCTGTCTCAAGTCAAGTCAACAGGAGTGAAAAAGGCTGCAAACCATCCATGGCCTACAAAATACCCAATGTGCCAGTTAAACGGACAGAAGGTGGGGTTGAGTTACTTGAGGGATTTCTTGATTACTTTATGAGTTAACCTCTATAAGATTCCCACCCTCAAGCTCTGGTAGGGCAGGAAGCGTCAATAACTTGGCTTCAGTCTGGCTAATCTTGCTCTTACTACGCTTGTAGAAGCGTCCCTACGAGTGGGACTAGGTTATGACAGCGGCAGCAATGCCATCTGTAGTCTGAGGTGCGCGAAGAGGAGAAGATGACAAACGCCCCCAATCCAGGCAACGAACCTGAATCCAATTCAGGAAACGAACCAGCACAGGCTTCTACCAGGCGTTCACGGTGGCGACAGCCGCGTCGTATCGGTATTGCCCTTGGTGTAATTTTTCTTGCCGGACTCGGTGGAGGGATTGGCTTTGGCTGGTTTTTTGTCCAGAGGCAATTAGCACCACTGGTGGAGAGAAACGTTGAACGGCTCCTCAATCGTCCGTTGCAGCTAGGGGAAGTGGAGAGCCTTACCTTTAATGGCTTGAATTTTGGTGCTGCTAGCATCCCAGCAACAGCAACAGACCCCGATCGCGCAACGGCAAAGGCGGTGGAGATAGCATTTAACCCAGTGCAATTTCTGTTGACTCGCACGCTAGAACTGGAAATCACTCTAGTTGAACCGGATGTCTACCTGGAGCAGAACAAAGAGAGACAATGGGTTTCCACTAAGCTTCAGCCTCAAGAGAAAGGAGCAATTGATGTCAAGCTTCAGGCGTTGCGGTTTCGGGATGCTGATGTTGTGCTGGTACCCAGGTCACAAGCGGGTAAACTTCAAGCCCCTGTAACCGTTGTCGTACCCTCTGGAGAAACTCGTTTTCTTGAAGAGAATCAGTTAATCAAGTTTGAGTTAGCAGGTCAGCTAGTTCGTGGAGGAAATTTCACCATTGAGGGACAAAGCCGCCCCTCGGTTCAACAAACTAACTTAGTGCTTGCTGGGCAGAACTTGGTGGCGACAGAAATCAGTCGATTGCTCCAACTGCCACTAGTGCTTCAAGCGGGTAACCTAGATGGCAATTTGGAAGTGCGAATCGAGAAAGAGCAGCCGTTGAAGTTTTTTGGAACCGCAAACCTGGAAAATGTTACAGCCAGAATTCCCCAGCTTCCGAAACCCTTTGCCAATACAAATGGGCGGTTGCGCTTTAGAGAGACACAAGTGCGGCTGGAAAACGTTAAAACGCTTTTTGGTCAAGTTCCTGCCGAAGCAAATGGGGTAGTCGATACCCAGTCAAATTACAATCTGACAGCCCGGACACAACCCGTTGCTGTGAAGCAGGTGTTGCAGACGTTTAATTTTAAAGAATTGCCAGTAACAGTATCGGGACAAGTCCAAACTGCGCTGCGAGTGACTGGGCCTCTGGCTAAACCTGTTGTTTCTGGAGAAGTCGTCACAACGAAGCCTGCTCTAGTTGACCGCGTGAATTTTCGAGCAATTAGTGCCAAATTTGGCTTCGTCGATTCCAGGTTAACGATTAGCAATCTCCGAGCCATACCAACTGTAGGAGGGGTAATAACAGGGAATGGCAGGGTACAACTGGGTGAGAAGGGGGGCGTAGTCTTCGACGTTCAGGCGGCTAATGTTCCCGGAGATGCGATCGCCAAAAACTACAATGTCAACCTACCTGTTCCAATTGGGGCAGTCTCAGCGAGAACCCAGATTTTTGGCTCCCTCGACAATCTCCAAAACCTTCGTGCTACAGGTTCAGCAAATCTCAATGTTGCTGGCGGTAGTGTCATCGCGAACAATGTACAGGTAATCGGTAAGCGCTTCAGCACCCAAGTCCGAGCCTCCGGTGTCCAGTTAGATCGTCTTGCCCAAGTCCCACCCTCGTTACGAGGTCCAGTTTCCGGTAATTTCAACCTTTTTGGCTCTCTGGATTCCTTCAGCCCTTCCACACTTCGGGGTAATGGTTCAGCGAGCTTAAATATTGCTGGAGGTAACGTTACAGCCAATAATATCCAACTCGCTAACGGGCGCTTCAGCACCCAAGTTCGAGCCTCCGGTGTGCAGTTAGATCGTCTTGCTCAAGTCCCACCCGCATTACGAGGTCCGATTTCTGGTAATTTCAACCTTTCTGGTTCTCTAGCTTCCTTCAGCCCTTCCACAATTCAAGGCAGTGGCTCTGGAAGATTAAATATCGCTGGGGGTACTGTCACCGCCAGCAATGTCGAACTCCGCAATGGTAACTTTACGGCTCAAGTTCAAGCCGCTGGTGTGCAATTAGGGCGTCTTGCTCAAGTACCACCCGCATTGCAAACTCCTGTTTCTGGCAACTTTAATCTCTCTGGAAGTTTGACATCTTTCAGTCCGTCCACGATTCGCGGTAGCGGTTCAGGACGATTAAATATTGCCGGAGGGACTGTCACGGCAAGCAACGTGCAACTCCGTAACGGTCGGTTTACTGCCCAAGTTCAAGCCTCTAGTGTGCAGTTAGGTCGTCTTGCCTCAGTTCCACCATCATTACAAGGTGGAGTTTCTGGTAACTTCAATCTCTCCGGAAGTCTGACATCCTTCAGTCCTAGCACGATTCAAGGTAGTGGTTCAGGACGATTAAATATTGGCGGAGGGACTCTCACCGCAAGGAATGTGCAACTGGGCAATGGTAACTTTACCGCCCAAGTCCAAGCCTCTGGTGTACAGTTAGGTCGTCTTGCCTCAGTTCCACCATCATTACAAGGTGGAGTTTCTGGTAACTTCAATCTCTCCGGAAGTCTGACATCCTTCAGTCCTAGCACGATTCAAGGTAGTGGTTCAGGACGATTGCAAGTTGACGGAGGCACGATTACCGCCAACAATGTCCAACTGCGTAATGGTAATTTTGAGGTTGCAGTTGAGACATCCGATGTACCGTTGGAGCGTTTTACCCAGGTGCCGCCCTCGTTACGAGGTGGTTTAGCTTCTGGTCGCTTCAACCTCTCTGGTAGCCTCGCGTCCTTTAGTCCCAGCACGATTCAGGGTAGTGGTTCAGGACGATTACAGCTTGGTGAAGGTACGCTCACAGCGAGTAATGTACAACTACGCAATGGTCGTTTTGAAGCTGTTGTCGAATCTAGTGATGTCCAGTTATCAAGATTTTCCCAAGATTTACGAGGAAACCTCGATGGTAGACTCAATGTTTCTGGTTCCTTAGCGGCGCTTTCACCTTCTGGGATACGAGCTAATGGGCAGCTAAGTTTTAGTGAAGGTGTTGCGTTTATTGACAAACCCTTGACAACATCACTCTCGTGGAATGGTCAACAACTAGCGATTCAACAGGCAAATGCTGAAGGGTTCGACGCTAGCGGTGTTGTAAGTCTCAACCCTGCAAATCCTGGAGTCCAGGCAATTCAAGCATTTAACCTCAATGTTCGCGCTACAGATTTGAATCTGCAACAGCTAGGGGAAATCCTACCTAATACAGTGGATGTAGCAGGACGAGCAGATTTTGACGGTAGCATTGCGGGTACAGTTTCTGCTCCCAATGTTAATGGAACGCTGGCACTGCGAGATTTTGTCGTTGCGGGTTTGAGGTTTGAATCCCCATTAGAAGGAAACGTGAATACAGTACCGGGGCAATCACTGAACCTCAATCTAGAAGGTGAGACTGATCAGATTCGGGTGGCGCTAGCACCGAACAACCAACCCATCTCATTTTTCATCCAGCGTGGCGATGCGATCGCTAGCGGTGAGCGACAAGGGGAAGTGTTGCGGGTTAGTACACAAGATTTTCCGATCGCAATTATAAAAGAACTCGCACCTGTCCCGGCGGCGATCGCAACTCAACCCTTTTCCGGCACAGTCTCCGGCAACCTGGATGTAAACCTCAACACGTTCGCTGTTTCGTTTAATGATTTGGCGCTCACAGGCCCAATTTTTGACCCCCGTACAGGCGACGACTCCCTCGCAGTCAATAGTCGCTACTTGCTTTCTGGTACAATTGCCCGAACTGCCACGAGTCCTGTATTTCAGAACCTGCAACTCCGGGTTGAACAGGGAGAACTCGAAACCCTCTTGGCTGCTCTAGAAGTATTCAACCTTACCAATCTAAGTCCTAACTCCGACGGTACGATTGAGGCTCCCGTGGCGGTGAACTTAGAAAACGAATCTCTGCAAACCCAACTGCGCCGTCTTTCAGAAATCGAAGCCCTAGCGCAACAACGTGAAGCTCAAGCAGCTACCTCCCCCTTACCAGATATTAACTTAGTGGATGGTCGCTTTAGTGGCACAGTTCAGGTTGATGGCTCTTTAGCCTCTGGCATCACCGCCCAAGTTAATATCCAGGGTGAAAACTGGGAATGGGATACTTACAACGTTGACCAGGTAAGTATTGTTGGTGAAGGCAGCTTTCAAAATGGTGTCATTACCCTGCTACCACTGCGTATCCAATCGGGAGACAGTCTAATTTCCTACGCTGGCACCATTGGTGGTGAGGCGCAATCCGGACAGCTACAGCTACGAAATATCCCCATCGACGAGTTGCAAACCGTTCTGCAAAGAACTCAGAATGTACCACCAGCACTGTCTGGCTTCACGGGTTTGTTGAATGCCACCGCTACACTTTCAGGAAGTATTAACAACCCCCAAGCCAGAGGCGAACTAAGCATCACTGATGCCACAATCAACAGAACACCTGTACAATCCGCTCAGGGTGGCTTCAGCTACGCCAATGCTCGCCTCAACTTTGGCAGCACTGTTCTGGTTTCTGGCACTGACCCCCTTAACATCAACGGTAGTATCCCGTACAAGCTGCCTTTTGCGTCTGTGAAACCAGCGGATAACCAAATAGCGCTTAACATTGATGTCCAAAATGAGGGTCTCGCTTTCTTAAATCTCCTTTCCGGAGGTCAAGTGACTTGGGTTGATGGACTCGGTGATGTGCAGTTAGCCATTTCTGGAACGCTTGACCAAGATGCCAGCAGACCTCTAAACCTGGTTGCTCAAGGGTCTGCGACTGTCGAAGCTGCAACAATCGCTGCCCGTGCGCTTCCTGAACCTCTAACGAATGTTAATGGCACAGTCTTATTCAACTTTGACCGTATCCAAGTTGATAATGTGCAGGGTCAGTTTAGTGGCGGTACTGTAGCCGCAGCAGGAACGATTCCCATTTCTCAACCTGTCCCCCAAGAAAATCCCTTAACTGTCAATATTGGTGAATTGGCAATCAATCTTAAAGGACTCTACAACGGTCGTGTCCAAGGTGACGTTATTGTGACTGGCACCGCCTTAGCTCCCCAAATTGGTGGTGAAGTCAACCTCTTTGATGGTCAGGTGCAGATAGGACAACGAGGTGCTGGCGCTGGAGGAACTGGTGCTGGGGGGGCTACAACTGCTGGCGCGGCTGGTGGTGGACAGGTGGCGAGTAATCTCACTGAGTTCAATAACTTAACGTTAAATCTGGGTGAGGGTGTTCAAATTAGGCAAGACCCAATTTTGAATTTCCTCGCTGACGGAACTCTCACGCTTAATGGACCTTTAGATGGAATTAGACCTGAAGGAATAATTCGGCTAGAACGTGGTCAGGTGAATCTCTTTACGACTCAGTTCCGGCTAGCAAGGAGCTACGAAAACACGGCTGAATTTCTTCCCAATCGAGGACTCGACCCAGTTTTAGATGTGCGGCTGCAAGCATCGGTTGCAGAAACAACGCAACGGCGGCTTCCGACTGACCCTCTATCAGCAGAAATTAGTGATGCCCCAACGTTTGGCTATGGCAGCGCACAAACGGTACGGGTTGAAGCACGGGTGGAAGGGCCAGCCAGCCAATTAGCTGATAACATCGAACTCACCAGCAGCCCCTCCCGTAGCGAGGTGGAAATTGTTGCACTCCTAGGCGGCGGTTTCGTTGATACCTTGGGTCGAGGCGATACTACACTCGGATTAGCAAACCTGGCTGGATCAGCACTATTAAGTAATGTGCAAAACATCATTGGTGATGCTTTGGGACTCAGTGAGTTTCGCTTGTTCCCGACAATTAATACTGATGAAGACGATCGCTCTTCTAGCTTAGGACTAACGGCTGAAGCAAGTCTTGATATTAGCCGGAGTTTTTCAATTTCTGTATTAAAGGAGTTAACGACTGAGCAGCCGTTTGAGTACAATCTGCGCTATCGACTCAATGATGAGCTTCTCTTACGCGGGGGTACAAATTTCTCTGGGGATAGCAGAGCGCTTATTGAGTACGAAAGGCGATTTTAGAAAGTTGGATTGTTATTGCCTACTTTTTTAGCAATAAGCGATACGACGCATTGATTACTGCCTTTATCGGGCTTCAAGGTAGTTTTCGCTGCAATAAATTTACTGGATGATTGGGTTTTTTAAGGAGCTTTCCGCCATGATTCAAGTGCCCAAATTCTCCATCCAACCCGGATACCGTCCCCAGGCAGAGGACACCAGCGTAGAAACAGATCTACTGACGTTTCACTTGCTCCGACAGCGGTCACCAAGCGAACGATTGAGTAGTGCTGCATCGCTAACCCGTAGTGCCCGTAAGCTCTCGTTGTGTTCCCTACGTCAACAATTCGGGCACCTTTCTCCAAGTCAGTTTGCCAAAAAGATTGCTTTGGCGTGGTTGCAAGAACATTGCCCTCCTAACTACATCCCAACAGGAGAGTCCTCTATGTGGATTCAGGATTCGGTTTCACTTGCCACCAAGCTGCATCCCATTTTTGAGGAATTAAAAATTTCCTATTACATTACTGGTGGAGTAGCGGCAATCGCTTATGGCGAACCCCGTACAACACAGGATTTAGACTTGGTACTGGCGATTTCTCCTTTGGATATTGATCGCCTCAGTGAAGCACTCACGCTATGCGGTTTTTATGTTCCTGGCATTGATGACGTGAAATCGGGTCGGATGAAAACCCTACAAATTACAGACATGGAGAGTATTAGCCGTGCTGACCTGATGATATCTGGAACTGATGAGTGCGATCGCCTGAAATTTGAACGGCGACGAGTGATTGAGTTTGAAGGTACAACACTTTACTTTGCCTCCCCTGAAGATGTCATTTTGAACAAACTACGTTGGCGGCAGCATTCAGGTTCTGAAAAACAATGGCGTGATGTTCTGGGCGTACTCAAAGTACAAGCTGAAACCCTAGACTATAGATACTTACAAGAGTGGGCTGAACGACTAAAGCTAACTGATGATTTGAATCTAGCTATGACTGAAGCCGGAATTTAGAAAGGTTTGGTTGCTGGTAGCCGAGAAGCATTGGATGCAGACTTACGAGCAATCAAGTACAGTTAAATCTATGTCTATTCTTGTAGTTGAAAACCTGAGCAAAGTCTACCCGGTAGCGGTCAAGGAGCCAGGGCTTAAAGGCACATTAACCCACTTCTTTCGCCGCACTTACCGCTCAGTGAAAGCTGTGCAAGATGTTTCGTTTGAGATTGGCATGGGGGAAGTGGTTGGGTTTCTCGGTCCCAATGGGGCAGGAAAAACTACTACACTGAAAATGCTCACAGGACTGATTCACCCCTCCAGTGGTCGCGTGAGAGTGGCAGGACACATCCCCTTCCAGCGCCAAGCAGACTTTTTACAGAAGATTACCCTCGTGATGGGGCAAAAGCAGCAGTTGCTTTGGGACTTACCCGCGATGGACTCCCTAAAAATCAACGCGGCTGTCTATGGGATGTCCAAGAAGGAATTTCGCCATCGAGTGGGGGAACTCACAGAAATGCTTTCCCTAGAAGACAAGCTAACTCAGCCCGTGCGGAAGCTTTCTCTCGGTGAACGGATGAAAGCTGAACTTTTAGCAGCACTCCTTCATCAACCTCAAGTCCTGTTTCTGGATGAGCCAACTTTAGGATTGGATGTCAATGCTCAAGTTGGTGTCCGGGATTTCTTGCGGGAGTACAATCGGCTCACTGGGGCAACGATATTATTAACCAGTCACTATATGGCTGATATTACTGCCCTTTGCCAACGAGTACTGCTGATTTACGCAGGTCAGTTGATTTACGATGGCTCACTAGATGGACTCGTCGATCGCTTTGCGCCTTATCGTGAGGTCAAGGTAGAACTAGCCAACCCCTTGCCAGAAGACAAGCTTTCTAACTTTGGGGAATTGCAAGCGGTGGAAGGTCGGGAAGTACGTTTCCTAGTACGGCGTGAAGGGCTAACAAGCGTAGTGTCCCGGATTTTGGCTGAGTTAGAAGTTATTGATTTAACGGTAACTGAACCGCCTGTTGAGGAAGTGATTGGTCGCGTCTTCCGGGCTGGAGTAGCCTCATGAACCGAGTGATTCCAAAAGCGAAGGCGTTCCTCTTGGTTTACTACGCCTACATGCTGGAGTATCGGGCAGAGTTGTTTTTATGGGCGCTGTCAGGGACTTTGCCACTAATTCTGATGGGTGTCTGGACAAAAGCCTCAGCGCAGGGGCAATTTGGTCTGAATCCTGGGGAATTTGCACGTTACTTTCTGATCGTCTTTCTAATCCGCCAGTTTACGGTGGTTTGGGTGATTTGGGAGTTTGAAAAAGAAGTTGTGGAAGGGCGGCTTTCTCCTCGACTACTACAACCTATTGACCCCGTATGGCACCATGTCGCCTCACATCTATCGGAACGTCTTGCCCGTCTACCTTTTGCGCTGGCTCTAGTTGGTTTATTTTTCTTACTTTATCCTCAGGCAATTTGGGTACCAAGCTTGTGGAGAGTTTTACTGTTTGTACCAGTGTTGGGGCTAGCGTTTGCCTTGCGCTTTCTGATGCAGTATACATTTGCGATGTTTGCTTTCTGGACAGAACGAGCAAGTGCGATCGAGCAATTCTGGTTTTTGTTCTACTTATTTCTCTCTGGCATGATTGCCCCACTAGAAGTTTTTCCACCCCTAGTACGTGAGGTTGCCTTATGGACACCTTTCCCTTATCTGATTCACTTCCCCGCTGCGCTTTTAATTGGGCTACCTGTAGATATTGTGCGGGGTTTGTTGATGATGCTGGGTTGGAGTTTACTTTGTTTCGTTGTGAACCGTTGGCTCTGGCGCAAGGGATTGAAGCAGTACTCCGGAATGGGGGCTTAGGTGGAATGCCGCTGACTTAAGCGAAAAATAGTCGTTTGTAGAAAAACCCTGCTTGGGGGGAAGCCCCCAAACCCCCCGCGCAAGGGTTGGTTGTAACTGAATTTCTTCGCGTCAGTGCCATTCGCGGCTTGGGTGAGACTTAGGTAAGAGTAGAGGCGATCGCTTTTTTCTCACTCAGTCAAAGGAGGAAGCAGGTCAAACCTCGATTGATTTCAGCGACAAGTTTCAAGCGTAGAAACTCCCCCAGACATCAAAATAGAGTCACCACTTGCACCTCAAAAACGCAAGCGCCAATCAGTCCCTTCAGAGGACTATCATTAACGATATTTTCCGTTATCTTTAGAGAGCTTGCGCTCTCAGCCATGCAACTGGCAGTGTCAACAACTTCTGAGGCTTTGGTACAAAGGCTCTTTGGTTAAAGACATCGTACTGGTTGCGTTCGATGACATCAAGAATGCCTTGGTAGAGCATCAAAGCTGCCCAAACTGGCCAACGAGAGTCCGTACTGAGTGCCCTGATACCCCGTTCGGCTTGAGTATAAAACTTACGCGCCCGTTGAATTTGGAAACGCATGAGTTCGCACCAACGATCATCAACAACCCCATCAAACAAGTCTTGCTCAGTGTAGTTAAACAAAGCAAGTTCTTCTAAGGGTAGATAAATCCGGCCCCGACGGGCATCCTCTCCAACATCCCGGAGGATATTGGTTAATTGATTGGCAATGCCGAGGGCGATTGCTTCTTCCACGGGGTCATCATCGTCTAGCTGGCGATCCCAAGGCGTTTTGCTACAAGAGTCAGCCACACCGAGAACAGCGCTGGACATCAACCCTACCGTTCCCGCTACCCGGTAGCAGTAGAGATTGAGTTCCTCAAACGTCTTATAGCGACTGCGGTACAAATCCATACGCTGACCCGCAATCATATCCCGAAAGGGTTGAATATCCATCGGGTAGCGTTCCAGTGTATCGACCAAAGCCACATCAGGGTCGTCAATTGGCTGACCTGCAAAGATCGACTCTAGCTGTTGTTCCCAACGGTCAAGCGTTTCCGGCGTTGTTAGAGGAGACTGAGGACCGTCCACCAGTTCGTCAGTACGGCGACACCAGACATATATCGCCCAAATAGCTCGACGTTTCTCTTCTGGCATCAGCAGTGTGCCAAGGTAAAACGTCTTGGAGTACTTTGCCGTAATCTGACGGCAGAATTCGTAAGCATCCGACCGGGGGGCCAGCGTTCTCATGCGTGGAGAGTTAGGCAGTTGGAGCATTCGTAGCAAGCTATTAAGAGTTGCAGCTATCAGCGATTAGCTTTCAGCCCTGAGTACTGGCTGTTGGGAGTCGAGAGTTGGCAACGGCGTGCCAATGGTTGATTTCCCATTACCGTCCAGTGGTTGGGAGTTGAGCGCTGAGCGCTGAGTGTTATTTATTGCCTGCGCTGTAAGCTTACCAGAAAGTACGGCGCCCTCCATACTCGCTAAGTAGCGTTGCATGGTGTAATCGCCAGTTAGATAAAAATTGGTAATCGGTGTCTCTTGAGATGGGCGATACTGTTGACGACCTGGCGTTGCCTTATAAACAGAACGCGGAGTCTTGACTACGTGAGATTTCAGCAATTTCGCTGGGTTATCGCCACCGAAGTGATTGGGGAAAAGTTTTTCCAACTCTACCACCGTCGCCTCAACGATTTCCTCGTCAGATTTATTAATCCAATCTTTCGCTGGTGCTAAGACTAATTCCAGCATCGAACGGTCAGGATTGGCATACTCCCGACAGGTGTTGCTCATGTCAGCATAGACACTAAGCAAAGGCGATCGCGAAAATAACAAATGGTCAATCTCCGTTAGCTTGCGGTCAAACCACAGGTGAACATTAATTACAGGAACACCCTCCAAGCCATCTAATTGCTTGAAGTAATCCATATTACGCCAAGGTTCGGGCAGCATCACCTTCAATGGGTCTACTGGCATTGCCGATACATAAGCATCGGCTGTCAGGACTTCATCGGCTGCCCCATTTAAACCACGAATCAAGAATCCCCGTACCGTACCATCAGAGTTCAGTAAAAATTCTTTAATCGGTGCATTCAATCGCACCTCGCCACCGCGTTCGGTAATGTAATCGACCATCGGTTGGCAAAGTCGCTCCGTCGGGGCACCATCTAAGAATGCCATCTTGGAACCGTTCTTTTCCTGGAGGAATCGGTTGAGGGCAGTCAATACCACCGTTGCTGAAATTTCATCAGGATTGATAAAGTTCAACGCCTTGGACATCGCGATAAAAACTTCCTTCTCCACCCTTGGCGGTACATTTTGCCGCTTCATCCACTCAGCAAAGGAGTATTTATCCATCTCCTCAACGTACTTCTGCCCATGAACAATAGCTGGGATTAATCCTAAACCAAAGCGAATCTTCTCTGGCCAAGTCAGCATATCGTTGTTGCGAAGAATCGCCGTTATGCCATTGACGGGTGCTGGTAAATCAGGGAAGTCAAACCGGGAATAAGTACCAGGTTTTTCGGGTTGGTTAAAGATCATCGTGTGTTCTTTCCACTGCAACCGATCTTCAATATCCAACTCCTTGAACAGTTGCAGCATATTGGGGTAAGCCCCAAAGAAAATGTGCAACCCAGTTTCGTACCAGTCTCCGTCTTCGTCTTTCCAAGCGGCAACTTTTCCGCCTAGAACATCTCGGCGTTCTAGGACAATTGGGGTATGACCCGCGTCAGTCAGGTATTTGGCGCAGGAGAGTCCTGCTAAACCCGCTCCGGCGATCGCAACTCGCATGTGTGTTGGTACTACTCTTAATTTAGGTACTGATAGGTGTATTCTCGAACTCATTATAGTTTGCATTCTGTTACATTTTGATGCTAAACCGAATGATTCCCGTCTTTTAGTAACGGCTCCTCCAGCTATAGCCCAAGTATTATCAATCACTAGCGCCGTACTGGGAGAACAGCCATGAACCGAGACAGTAGTGATCAACCCTCTCCCCTTGGCGATGAAGACTATGCCCTCGCGAGGGAACTCTCAACTGTTCGGGGACAACGACAACGCCTCTACGAAAAGCTTGACAGTTCCCTCAAAGCCTTGTTTAGCCATTGTGAATGGAGAATTACCTGCTACAGTAGCGGCTTAGCCGAACTAGACCAGCTCGGCAGAAATAACCCACCAGCCTAGCCCGCATCTGGGAAACCCTCAAACTTCCATTGAAAGGGTTTAGCAAATGTGTGATTGTAATAAGCAATAAAGTTAATAATTTTTTGCTTGAGGTCTTGGGTTGAGGTAAAGTTACCTCGCTTAAGCAAGCGCCGCATCAAAATGCTAAACCAACATTCAATCTGATTGAGCCAAGATGTATGTTTGGGAATATAAACAAAGTGAATTCGATGCTTGGAGTCAGATAAGAAAGCTTTTCGAGTTTTCAACGAACAAGAGGATACCTGTTTTTTGCTTGACTCCCAAATCAGTCACAATACGGCAGCGTTCTGCTACCAGACGTACCAAGGATTCGGACTCTTCGGAATGCCCTGCGTCAATAATTCCAAGGCTTTTCGGTGTAGCTGACAGATATAAGTTACTTGTTGTCTAAATTCAACA
>NZ_JCACKQ010000011.1:0-115258 GCF_059505465.1 Symplocastrum torsivum
AATTTTATCATTGTCTTCTTTTTGTTTGTTTACATCTCAAATGAAAATTCTATATATAGCAGTCAAGCTGATAGTTCAGGCAAGACCCAGAGTGTCTAAATCGTCGCAAAGCTAGCCATACCAATACTTTTGGAAGTTGCGCGAATCTAAAAATGAGGCGAGAGACTTCAAACCCTTGTCTAATCAAGAATACCGTCCTAAATTGCAGTGTGCGATGAAAAACACCCACCCACTCGCGCACCCAACTGTGAAGTCGCCAGGAAAAATTGCGATCGCTCATCCCTTGCCATCCGTTAAATTAAAGTTGGCTAACCTCCAACCAAAGAATTATGGCAACTGGAATTCAGAAACTCAAAAATGGTCTACTGGCTCTTTTTCTGAAGTCCAATTGTCCCCTATGCGATCGCCCCGCAGACATCGAAGTGTGTGAATACTGTCAGCGGCAATTGCTACGCTGTCAGCTTAAAACACCAAGCAACTTGTGGCAAGGTGAATTACCAGTCTTTGTCTGGGGAAGTTATAGCGGTACCTTGAAACAAGCGATCGCTTCCCTAAAATACAACAACCAACCTCAACTAGCACGTCCATTAGGTCACTGGCTAGGGCAAGCATGGCTCAAATCACCCGCCGCTACCCAGGTAAAAAAGTTGACAGTAGTTCCAATTCCCCTGCACCCAACCAAGCTACAACAACGCGGCTACAACCAAGCAGAACTGGTTGCCCAAAGCTTTTGCCAATTCACTGGTTACAAAGAGCAACCACAGGGTTTAGAACGAGTTCGTTCCACCGAGGCGCAGTTTGGTTTATCTGTCAAAGAGCGAGAGCAAAACCTTGCGGATGCCTTTGTAATTGATAAACGCTTAGCCCAACATCCACCAAGCGCACCTGTACTATTAGTCGATGATATCTACACGACAGGAGCAACCGTCTGCTCAGCCGCTCAAGCCTTCCGAAAAGCAGGAATACCTGTATATGGAGTAGTTGCGATCGCAACCTCCAAAAAATAATACGTCCTGACCAAGTTAAGCCAAATGGCACTGAGTTAAGGGATATGAAGGATATAGGGGAGTACTTTCTTCCCCACCTTCCCCATCTCTCCTGAAGTTTCAACAGGCAATTTAGATGTGTGACAGCTTACTCCCCCTTCCCCTCAAACTCTTCCAGCAACGTCTGCAACGCCGTTTTCATCTCATCAATACTTGTTGTTGCTGTACCAAATTGACGTACAACAATACTTGCCGCTAAATTGCCCAAAACTGCCGCTTCCCAAAACGACGCTCCCATGCACAAACTCAAGGTCAGCGCTGCCACAACAGTATCTCCAGCACCCGTAACATCAAAAACATCAGTACGATTGAACGCTGGAATGTGATGCTCAGCACCACTGCGGTCAAATAGACTCATTCCCTCATCGCCACGAGTAATTAGAATTTGTTGAGCCTGCGTCAGTGCTAATAAATCTTGACCCGCTTTTGTAAGAGTTTGAGGATTTTTAATCGCATATCCTACGGCTTGCTCCGCCTCCGGTAGATTTGGCGTAAATACCCCAGCAGTGCGATAGCGTCCCAAATTCTTTTGAGCATCGACCACTGTCAGAGGGTGTGACAACGCCGCTTCTATGACTGGTGCGGTGAGGACACCATCCCCATAATCAGAACAAACCACCGCATCGACTGTATCCAACTGCTGTCGAATCTCATCCGCTAGCTGTAACTGCACATCTGAGTCTGGCAAATCATCCGATTTCCGATCTACCCGCACAATCTGCTGAGTTACTGACTGACGTGCATGACCAGCAATTCGAGTTTTAGTTACCGTTGGTCGGTCTGGGTCAATTAAGATTGCCCTAGTATCAATGCCAGCCACTTCAAAAATTTGCCGCAGAACTTCGCCTTGGCTATCCTTCCCAACCAATCCGGCAACTTTCACCTTCGCGCCTAGCTTCGCAAGGTTATAGACAGCATTTGCTCCACCCCCAGGCGTTTGTCTAGTGGTTTCATGGCGGATAATTAACACAGGAGCCTCTCTGGAAATGCGCTCGACTTGACCTGTTAGAAATTCATCGAGAGTCAAGTCACCAACAACCAACACCCGTGCTTGGGAAAAGCGATCGAGTAACCCAAATAAACGCTCCGCTGAGGCAACTAGCTGATTTGTGAAAGAAGATTCAGGCATAGACTAAGGATAGACAAGAGAAGCAAAACACCAAGGCTCCATTATCCAATCTTGTGAGCTAGGTGTCTCGTCTACCAATGAGCCGGAGCAGGCTTCTCGACTGACTTCTCTCATTGGTAATTAGAGGTTTTTCAGTTGGAAGTTCCTAATCTCACTCGTCAGGTGAGTTTTCGGGTCTAGGTGAGTTTTGAGGCTCAGGGGAATTCTGTCGCTCATTTGGGTTTTCGGGTCTAGGTGAGTTTTGAGGCTCAGGGGAATTCTGTCGCTCATTTGAGTTTTCGGGCTTAGGTGAGTTTTGAGGCTCAGGGGAATTTTGCCGCTCATTTGAGTTTTCGGGTCTAGGTGAGTTTTGAGGCTCAGGGGAATTCTGCCGCTCATTTGAACGTTCAGTAGACCTCAAAGCTGGGCAAATTTCTTTGCTGTATTCAAAGCTGGTATACACCTGGTAAAGCTTTGGCGCACCCGTTACATTTCTGAAACTGCGGGAACTAATTTCCTGGCTAGCTTGCTGATTGAAAATCTGGTAACCTGCACTCCGAATTAAGTCTATCTGTGCTGTTTTCCCACTAGCATCTACCAAAACATTATGGACAGCCGTGCCTTCTAGCTGCTTCAAGCAGGCGGCTTTGGGATAAGTCCCCTCGCGACGTTGGATTTCCGGCTCTGCCTGCTGCACCTTTGCCCGTGAAGCAACATCATTTCTCATGGCTTCAGCCGACGTGGTATTACTACTGTCCGGTCTGAGGCTCTGCTGGATCTGCCGAATGTCTTGCACCCGCTGGGCGATTAGTGTTTGCGTCCGTGATGTTCCAGGTGTTTGTGTTGCTGGAGTGTTGGAAGGTGCTGGTGGTGTAGGGCCATTAGCCGCCACAGTTGTTTGCGTTGGGCTAGTGGGTGTTGAAGACGGTTGGGGTATAGGTTGTTGAGAGGTGGGCGGTTGAGGTGGTGGTGGCGTGGGTGTAGTCGGCAGGAACACTGGTGGTGTAGCCGTTGTTGTATCAGGAAAACTTGGGAATGGTGGTAGGGGAGCAGCAGGAAGACCACCGGGCAATGAGCGTGGTTGGATAGGAGTTACTGGCAGTGACGTGGCTCGGTTAGTCCTAGTCCATATAGGACTATTACGAACAGGAAACTTTATGCGGCTTGGCTGTCGGCTGAATGATGGTAGCGGTGAAAAAGAAAACCTATTGCTTGTTGATGAGCGGGAGGTTGACCGTGGGGAGGTTGAGGGTAAAGAGCTTAGCGGGAAGTTGTAGAGAGACGAATCTTTAGGAAGAGGTGGTAAGGAAGATAGAGTTGGCGGTAAGGATTCTAGCGGTTGGATTTGAGTAGAAACCGCTGGTGGTAGCGGAGGTGGCGAAAGCTGGGGTAAACGACTCTGTTCTTGTGGGCTTAATTGCGTCAGTTGAACAGTTCGTCGTGACGGTGACTTTTCACGGGAGAAACTCGGTAAATAAGGAAGTGATAGTCCCACTACTACATGGATACCGATAGATGCCATCACAGCAATACTCGTCGGTTGACTCAGTTTTTCAGGGACGCTTTTTATTAGGTTAGGGAAGCTTTTAGTAAAGGAAGCGTAAGACATAGCAAGTACAGTTCACTCCGCTGCATCAAGAGCAGACTATTAGGTTCAGACAGTTTAAAGATGTATCAGCTTGGATCGCCAGTTGATTTTTAATGATAGACGAGAGTTCTTTTAAAACAGGAGAGTTAAGTTGACAGTTTTTGAGTTGGTCGCATAAAGCTGGCAGACTCAGACTGAAGTCTCAGAAGTTCCGTCAAATCACTTGGCTTGATTTAATTTAACGATCGCCTTGGGCAATTTTTACAATAAGCAGGGAAAAATAAGGCAGTTTTAGGGTAGGGCGATCGCGTAAATCTTGATAAATCACTTGCTCTGGTCGTGTAGCTCGCTCCACAATAAACGCAGTTTCCAGCAACCCATGCCGATGTAGCACCTTCCAAACCTCTTCATAGACCGAACTCACCTTCATGAGTACCACAACATCTGCCCAAGCCAAAATTGTTTCCAGTTCCCCCACATTATAGAGAGCCGGAAGCACCACGAGACGTTGGTCACGCACCGTCAAGGGCATTTTTAACGCTGATGCGGCTGCCATCGGAGAACAGACTCCTGGTACTGTCTGGACATTACACTCAGGATATAACTGTTGTAGTGTCTCGGCTAAGTAAGTAAATGTGCTGTAAAAACTGACATCCCCTTCACAGACAAACGCCACATCTTGACCGCGCTGAAGATGTTGCCAAACTTGCTCGGCTGCGACTTGCCATGCTTGAGTCAGTAGGGCAATATCCTGCACATAAGGAAAGCTCAATGCCAACTGCACCTGCTCTTTCCCCAACCATTCTTCCACAATCTGCTGCGCTATACCTGGTTTACCATGAACTCCAGCCGGAAAAGCTACTACAGGTGATTGCTTCAGGAGACGCAGCCCTTTGAGGGTAATCAATTCAGAGTCACCTGGCCCAACACTAATACCGTAGAGGGTGCCAACTTGCGCGATCGTCACTTTATAAATTTGGTTTAATAATTAGCAGCTTCGGACTGTCAATCCAGAATCTAAATCCAAAATGCCATTGCCGACTGTCATTCTACCAGGCTATTTTGCAGGGGCGATTGAGTATCGTCTCTTAGAACAATCTCTACAAAAATTAGGGTTCCCTACTGTTACCGTACCCTTACGGCAGCAGGATTGGTTTCCAACGGTCGGGGGTCGCTCAATGGTACCAATTTTGCGGAAAATTGACCAAACCGTCAAGCAACTGCGTGAGCAATACAACGCTCCTAAGGTCAACCTAATTGGTCACTCAGCAGGTGGCTGGATTGCGCGGATTTACCTAGGAGAAAAGCCCTACGACATCCACAACGATGTTACAGAGTCAGCAGGTTTATGGCACGCTTACCCTTACGTGACAACGCTGGTAACCTTAGGAACACCCCATATTAGTCAAGAGCGTTGGACAAAACGCAATCTAGATTTTGTGAAAATCAATTATCCAGGTGCTTTTTACCCAGATGTTCGCTACGTTTGTGTCGCAGGTAAGGCAATCTATGGTGAACGACGCTTAGGACGTTGGTTAGCTTACAGCAGTTATAAGCTCACTTGCGGAAACGGTAACTGTTGGGGAGATGGGATAACGCCGATTGAAGCCGCTCATTTGGTTGGGGCAACGAATCTCACCCTGGACGGAGTGCTGCATTCACCTAGAAGAGCAGGCATTTGGTATGGTTCACCTGAAGCAATGGAGGCTTGGGTGCGTTATTTAGCATGACGTAGGGGAAGTAGAGGAAGCAGGGGAAGATTCTACGGGGATAGTGATTTCTGCTCTATCACACCAATTCCCAATTCCAAATTCCCACTCCCTCTAATTACCTACGCTTCAAGGGCAATGCCATGCTGGGATTCTGATTGCTTTTTATTATGAGCCGACGGCGGGCGGTGCTTACAATTCTTTAAGAGCGATCGCGCTTGCCGTTATCCATCTTGGTGGACTACTGCTGCAAGAATGGGAAGCCAAGCCTCTCCAAAGTAGACTTAGCAGAAATCTTTTCAGTTTCCGAAGTGTCCGAACCAGAAAAATCAGTTGTAACTAGGAGTTCGGGTAGGTAAGTTTAGCCTCAAACCGTCTCCAAATTTTCTACCGTCCTCTCATTCTGAATATTGCCTGTATTCAGGGTAGACTTCGGCTCAAATACATGAGCCAGAGCTACATCTAGATGGGTTAACTCGGAGTAGGTGGCTGCAACACTTCCTCAATAGCCGTTGCTGAGACAGGCGCAGAAATAGGCACCTCCTCCACTTCCGGTAGCCTCTCTAATGCCAATCGAGATGAAGGACTCGCACCGGATAAGCGCTTTAGGAGTTTTGGTCTAGGATCGTGCAGCAGGTAGATAATTTGGTCTCCCGGCTGCCAATCCTCAGAGGCGGATACAATCTGAAAATTAGCCTCTCGTTCCACCAGTAAGGGCAGAAGTTCTCCAGAGCGAATTAAGGCTTTTAAATGCGCCCGTTGAAAGGCAAATTCTGGTTCTTTGAGTGCCGTTTTGCCTAGCTTCACTTGCCCCTCATTGAGGTACTGGTTCCAGGATTTGATCGGGAGTTGGGGAACAAAAGCCTGATTAACTTTAGTTTTGTTGTTCGTTGGATTTGCTTGGGGGTCACGAGAAAACACGGCTAAAACTCGTGGTGGCTGAAACTCTTCAACTGCTCGTTGAGCTAAAACCAGGTTCACTTCACCATTATTGGTCATTGCCAAGAACGTTCCCATAGAGTCAAGCCCTGCCTCTTCGAGAACGTCGATATCTAAACCACTACTTTGGAACACGCGCAAATTTTCTTGCTCCGCTTTTTCGCACGCTTCCGGATCAGTGTCGATGAGTACCACAGATTCTCCTCGCTCCTGAAACAGACGGCCAATCAGACGACTTAAGGGATTACAACCGATAATAACGGCACCCGTGGCTCCAGCGCTCCGATTAATTTGTAACCAGTTGGCAACCCAGCGAGCGGTTAGTCCTTGCAAAAAAACGGTCAGCATAATGGTCAGGAAAACCAGCGCCTTAATCGAGTCTCCCCCATTAATCCCCCGTTCAGTGAGGAGAATGGCAAACAAGGAAGCAACAGAAGCGCTGACAATTCCTTTAGGGGCAACCCAGGACAAAAACAACTTCTGTCGCCAATTCAGCCCACTGTTCCAGGTACATAAGGCAATACTGATGGGACGCACCACAAACATCAGCACTAAAACTGTGAAAAGGCTACCCCAGCCCAAGGCAAAGATACTGGCAATTGACAAGTCTGCTGAGAGCAGAATGAACAACACTGAGACACCAAGGACTGTTAATTGCCCTTTGAAGCGCCGTAGCAAGCGTTCTTCAGGTAGGGCAGAGGAGCCAACAACAAGCCCCGCAATAACTGTTGCCATCAGTCCAGATTCGCTACGAATCATTTGCGCCAAGCCAAACAAACCCCATAGTCCTGCCAGCACGACCAGGTTTTTGAGTTCTTCTGAAATAAAGTCGGCACGTTTGAGAATCAAGCCCAGTAACCAACCACCAACGGCACCAATTGCCCCACCAATACCAAGGCGGAGAGTTAGACCAATAATGGAATCTGAAAGACTAACATGGCTGTTCACAATCGTATCAAGCACGACAACAGCAAGAATCGCCCCTACTGGGTCAACTAAAACGCCTTCTCCTTCCAAAATCGTTGCCACCTGCCGATCAACTTGCACCTGTTTTAGCAGAGGACCAATGACAGTTGGACCGGTGACAACGACTAACGCTGCATAAAGAAAGGCAATTGGCCAAGGAAATTCACCCAACCAGTGGGCTGCCATCCCACCCCCTAGCAGCGTAATCAGCGTGCCTAGGGTAACCAAGTTCCTGAGACTACCAGAAACTTTCCCTAATTCTCGCAGTTCTAGGTTTAGCCCTCCTTCAAACAAAATGACGGCAACAGAGAGGGCAACAATCACTTCCAGTCCGACTCCCAGTGCCTGGGGGTGCAATAAACCAAAGCCATCGGGTCCCAAGAGTATCCCAAATATTAGCAGGAAGACGATACTGGGAACTTTGAAGTATTCAGCGATTACCTGGGCACTAATCCCGGCGAGGACGGTGATGACCATCTGTAGGGTTAATTCAAATGATCCTTCCATATGCGTAAGTGTCGCAGGTGATCCACTCAGGTCTAGAGGCTTGATGTTCTGTGTTTAGGAACCTGAGGGGGTTGTTAAGCAAGTTGAACGAAGGCAAATAATCTGTTAACTCGAAACGTGTGAGATGCTTCATAGATAGCGTAAATCTTTCAAGACTTCCAGGTATTGATACCACCAGGTGGAGAAACTAGCGTTAGTACATTACTAGTCATGTCTGGTAGGAGTTCAAGCTTAATAAGCCTGAAAGTAACCCTGCATCTGTTAATAAACTAGCTTGGTTCATTGTGATGATCTACAAAAAAAATTTCAAAATAAAATTTTGAAAACGAAATTAAATCATGAATCATGCTGGGTATTTTAGCATCTGGGTTTCAACCAGCCCCTCAAAAGAGGTGTTAGCTGGTAGAACTCGCTAAGAACAGGAAAATTGGCTTGTGTGTAATTGATGTAATTGGTAGTTCACAATTTCCAGGAAACACTAAGAAGAATGCGAAAGCTGCATAATTACCCCGTAATCGGGACTCGACCGCACCTTAGTCAATGAATTTCTCATACATAATTGGAAAGTCACCTTTGAAAAGCGTACCGCTGCTGCGAACAACTTTAAAGATGAGTAGCAGATCGGATTAGCACGCTGTTGTGAACTGGCAACGAGCAACAATCGGAATTGTTGGTAAAGATGGAACGTCAAACTTTTACCTGGGGACTCTCAGGGAGTAAAATTCGCAGAACGGAACGTTGGATTGAGGGGCTGTGGCTGTTGGGATTACTTCTGGCAGCGTTGCTCTTGTTTAGTGTTAATTTAGCTACTGTACCATTGCAAGATTGGCGCGAAGGAACAATTGCGCTGGTTGCTCGTGAAATTGCTACGGTATCGATGGAGTCTTGGCAATGGCTTTATCCAAAGCTTGATGGTAAACCTTATCTAGAAGAGGCACCCTTGCTCCCTTCTTTGATTGCTGGGGCATACAAGCTTGGTGGTTTTAATGAGTGGACGACACGCTTACCTGGGGCGATTCTGAGCGCTTTTTCAGTACCACTCCTGTATAGTATTGGTCGAGAACTCTTCCCCTCGCGTCAGAGCGCAATTTTTTCTGGTTTAATTTATCTCACCTTCTTACCACTGGCTTGTACTGGGCGCTTTGCGATCGCAGATGGAACAGCCCTGTGTTTTGTACTGTTGATGATGTGGTGCATTTTGCGATCGCGTCGTGACTTTCGCACTTCACTCGGCGCGGGTATTGGCTTAAGCTTAATTTGCTTTACCAAAGGAATCTTACTTGGGCTTTTAATCCTTGCGATCGCACTCTTGTTTCTTTGTTGGGATACTCCTAGACTGCTTAAGTCGGGTTATTGGTGGTTGGGCTTGCTCCTTGGCAGTGTACCTGTAGCAGCTTGGTATGCGGGGGGACTGCTGCAATACGGAGAGAGTTTTCTGACGATAGGCATTGACAGCCAATCTCTACAGCGCCTTTTGTCACCTATAGAGGGGCAAAGTAGCGCTCCCTGGTACGACTTAGGGGAAACTTTACTATTCTCCGCCCCATGGTTACTGTTTTGGCCTTATGGGTTACGGTTGGCTTGGGAACATCGCAATTGGGGCTGGGCAAAACTGGTGCTGATTTGGACTAGTGTTTATGTTTTTGCGATCACACTAACGTTGATTAAACTGCCCTGGTATAGTTTACCGATTTACCCGGCATTAGCCCTAGCTGGTGGCGCTCAACTGGCTGAAGTCTGGAATTGGCCAAGTCGCAAATCATATCCCCGAATATGGAGTTTGGGCTTGATGCTCTTGGCTCTTGGTGCGGTCGGAATTAGTATTTACTTTGGGATTCGGGGAAGTAGCGATCGCTCTTTAGCCGTCATTTTTGCCTCACTAGCCTTGACAATGGCAATGGCGGCAGTCTTAGTAGCACGACGTGACCTGCAATTTATATTAATTTTGTTCTGGGGCACGTATATCTCGCTGCTGCTTTTTATGACTTCTCCCTATTGGGTGTGGCAATTAAAAGCTGCCTATCCGGTTACAGATATTGGGGCAATACTCAGGCTTCGCACACCTGAGAGTCAGCTCATTTATGCATCCTTCCCTTCAGAACGTCCTGCACTCAAATTTTATAGCGATCGCCAAGTTATTCCTGCCTCCAATTCTGAACTCAAACAGCATTGGGAGCAAGATAAACAACCCTATTTATTACTGGACATCAATACTTTCAACCAGTTGGATTTAGAGCCAGGTCAAAAAATTGCTACTGCGATCGGTTGGGTCTTGATTACTAAAGATAGCAATTAACAAGAGCCGACGAGAAATCCCTATTAGTCATGAAGGCGGGTTTATCGAAGCGTCGCGAGTTTAGCAACAACGGCACGCTTTGGGGATGATAGTCGGAGAAACCTCCGTCCCTCCGGCTTCCCCCTTGAAGCCAGAAACCGCCTACGCCGTAAGGCACTGGCGGTAGTTCATCCTTCAATCCCCACTAACCCTAGTCTCCTGCCCTTACAGCTAGATTCCTAAATCACAGCCGCAGGCGGCAAAATTAACTTCGGGGCTGGGGCAGTCTTCGGCTTGCTACCATTTTTTGCAGCATCTTGAGCGGCATCCTTGAGTAAAGCCTCGCGAATCATCCGCGCAATCACTCGTTGCGCTAAACCACCCGCAATTTTTTGCCCCATCCGCTGAGTTTCTGGCTTCATTAGCAGTTGAGGAATTACGGGTACTAGCTGCATCGGGTCAAAGCCAGGAGTTTCTTTCAAAATCTCCCAAATCCGCTTGATATGCTCCGCACTCTGCGCTTCCTCTACAGTTGTCACGGTTGTACGCTTCTGTGCCAATCCCAAACGTTCACGTAGGGAGTAGGAAACATTATCCAATGTCCGACGCCCGTAGGTATCGATCGCCTTCACAACTTCCTCCACCAACTGCTCTCGGATAAACGCACCGCGTTCAGAGAAGAGAAACTCTAGCGTCTGATTCAGTACTTGATTGAGGTCGTAATCGGAACTGCTGCCAGCATTCCGTAACAAATTCTCTAGACGGTTCCAGCGGAAACGACCATCTTTAAAGAGCAAGTCCTTCAATGAAGCACGTAATTGTGGTGAAGGGTCAGTCAACAGGCGTTTAGCCACGTAGGGATAAGCTTTCGAGAGTACCTTGAATTCCGGATCGACATTAATTGCAATCCCTTCTAAGGTGACCAAGGAACGAATAATCAGTGCATAGTAGGCAGGGACTCGGAAGGGATACTCGTACATCAACGCCGACAACTGGTCAGTAATGCTCTTAAAGTTGAGTTCCGCAACACTTGCTCCCAAAGCATCACTAAAGACATTTGCCAGGGCGGGAATGATTGGTGTCAAATCGGTATCTGGGGTTAGAAATTCCAGATTCACGTAGTCGCGTGCCAAGCCGGCAAAGTCACGATTGACTAAATGGACAACCGCCTCAATCAAACCGTAGCGTTGGTATGGCTTAACTTCGCTCATCATGCCAAAGTCAAGGTAAGCTAGCTTCCCCTCAGGTGTTGCCAGTAGATTACCAGGATGAGGATCAGCGTGGAAGAATCCATGTTCTAACAACTGCCGCAAGGAACACTGCACCCCCATATTGATTAGATGCCTTGCATCAATCCCTTGCTCCTTAATTGCTACCATATTGGTCAGCTTTACGCCCGTTATCCACTCCATTGTCAGGACACGCCGTCCTGTATATTCCCAGTAGATTCGCGGCACGTAAATATCTTCGAGGTGACCGTAAAGCTTGGAAAAACGCTCAGCATTACGTCCTTCTAGGGTGTAGTCCATTTCTTCAAAGATGCGGGTGGCAAATTCATCCATAATTGCCACCAAGTCGCTACGCACCTGCTTGAAGTTCTTTTGTACCCAAATAGCTAGGCTACGCAGGATGTAGACATCTAGGGCGATACGACGAGCAAGTCCTGGTCGTTGCACCTTTACGGCTACTGTTTCACCTGTCTTGAGCTTGCCTTTATAGACTTGTCCAAGCGAAGCGGCAGCTACAGGTTGAGGGGTAAGTTCAGCATAAATCTGATCAGGGCGACCGCCTAATTCTTCTTCTATAAATTGGTACGCCAGTTCATTGGGAAAGGGTGGCAATTGATCTTGTAGCAGTGTCAACTCTTCCAAGAAGACGGTTGGGACTAAGTCCGGTCGTGTTGAGAGTGCCTGACCGACTTTAATGTAAGCGGGCCCCAATTTGGTTAAGATTTTCCGTAGTTGAATCGCTCGATGCCGCTGATTTCGCTCAGTGCGACCTAAAACGCCATCCAGCCATAGATTCAGGGCAAAGCCAATTGATGGTAAGACAATGTTGAGAAAGCGCCCTAAGACTTGGAACGGTGCCTTACGGTACTTCGCCATAATTGCGACAGGGTCATAACGCAGTACTTCTGTCTGCAAGACAGGTACTGTCTCCACTGACGCTTCGGCTGGCACCGATGTCGGGCTTAACTCATACTCAACGGCGATCGCATCTGGCACAACGCTCCCGTTAACTGGGAGCTTTGCTTCATACGTCATCGATTCTGCTTGCCTTTGCACCTGGCTCGACTCTTCCACCACGGCTCTTGAGTCTATTTCAGGGGAGGCAGGGGAAACTGTTTTAACATTCATATTGGTTAGGGACCGACAGGAGCGACTCTGTAAAGTATTGTAACAATAACTGTTATGGGCACTATAAAACCCGATTTACCTTCGTTGGGACGACTTCCAGTTCCTTGCTTTTACCATTGAGCAGAACGAGTCACTCTGGCGTTCAACATCTTGACACTAAATCTACACTGGTTTTTGGTAGCAACTACAACTCTCATTGGCTCAACTGCCACTATTTCCTATAAATATTTACTTAAGTTGATGTCGATCGCCTCTTCCCTCTAGGTGAATTTTGTATCCCGCTCACTCTATTTACTGATTACAAAGATTGGCAAGAGTTGGCTCAAACGGCTATTTGTCAAATTCTAGATTCGTTAGTTCTGACCCGTCCGCCTCACATAAATGTCTAAATTGCCATGCTACTTTCTTTACGAATTCATAACTTTGCCTTAATCGACAAACTAGAACTAGAATTTGGGGTTGGTCTGAATGTCCTAACTGGCGAAACGGGTGCTGGAAAGTCGATTATTTTGGACGCGATTGATGTCGCTTTGGGTGGCAAAGTCAGCAATCGGCTGATTCGGAGTGGAACAGAACGCGCCTCGGTAGAAGCCACGTTTCGGGCTGATTCTGCGTTGATTGCCTGGTTGAGTGAGCAGGAGATTGACTTGCTAGATGAAGCGGATTTAGTTTGTAGCCGGGAGATTGCCGTTAATCAAGGAAGCCTCCGATCGCGATCGCGAGTCAATGGTGTATTGGTCAACCGCCAGTTGATGGAAAGGCTACGTGAGCGTTTGGTAGAAATCACCGCTCAAGGTCAAACTGTGCAACTCATGGCACCTGCACTCCAACGAGGACTACTTGACCTTTACGGCGGTTCTTCCCTCATCCAGCAACGCGATCGCGTTGCCTCAGCCTATATGGCTAGCCAAGAAGCCTCGAAAGCCTTGGAGAAGCGGCGGCAATCTGAGCAACAACGCTTGCAACGACTCGATTGGTTAGAATACCAAACTCAAGAACTGAGTACTGTTCACCTGAATGATCCCGATGAACTGGAACATCTTGAACAAGAACGCCAGCGTTTGAGCCATGTTGTCGAACTTCAGCAGCAGAGTTACTTGGTGTATCAAGCACTCTATCAAAATGACGGGGGAGCGTCGGCGTGTGCTGATTTATTGGCAGAAGCGGAAGCCAACTTGAGTGATATGGTGCGCTACGACAGCCAATTGCAATCAGTGCTGGACATGGTTAGTGCCGCACTGGCGCAGGTAGTAGAAGCCAGTCATGAAATTAATGCTTATGGGGATGGACTGGAAACTGATCCCCAACGTTTACAAGAAGTAGAAGATCGAATTCAGGCACTTAAACAAATTTGCCGTAAATATGGCCCAACCCTTGCCGATGCGATCGCACACTATGAGAAACTCCAGGCGGAACTGGCAGAACTCGGTGGTGAAGGTCAATCGCTAGAAGATCTAGAAGCCACCTATTCGCTATGTCAGGAAAGCTTAACTCGTGAATGTACCCAGCTAACGCAGTTACGCCGCACGGCAGCTGAAAAATTGGAAAAACGCTTGGTCGAGGAACTAAGGCCACTGGCAATGGAAAAGGTGAAGTTTCAAGTTGCGATCGCACCAATGCCGCCTTCGGGTGCGGGTGGTGACCAAGTCACCTTTTACTTCTCTCCTAACCCTGGAGAACCTCTACAACCCCTTTCTGCAACCGCTTCGGGTGGAGAAATGAGCCGCTTTTTGCTAGCGTTAAAGGCTTGTTTCTCAAATACTACGGGCGCATGGGGAACCCTGATTTTTGATGAAATTGATGTGGGAGTTTCCGGTCGCGTCGCACAAGCGATCGCCCAAAAGCTAAACCAACTCAGTCATCAACATCAAGTCCTCTGTGTCACTCACCAACCCTTAATTGCCGCGATGGCAGATCGGCACTTCCGAGTCGATAAACAGGTCATTGACCAACCGCTTGTACTCACCTCGAAAAAACGCGCCTCCAGTAAAGGTAATGGTAACGGCAAAGCCAGTCCTGAAGTGGAAGAGCAACTCCCATTAGAACTTCCTGACATTCGTACCGTTGTCCGAGTCAGCCTTCTCGACAATCTCTCCCATCGTCGCGATGAAATTGCTCAACTTGCGGGTGGACAGTCGGCTCAAGAAGCGATGACATTTGCCGAATCTCTCCTGGAAAAAGCACAACATATCAAGTCGGTTTGAGTGCTTCGTAGATAATTTTGCCGCTTTTTGTTCAGTGGCAAAGGGCAACAGACAGAGAATAGACCTGTCTTGAAAGTCGGGAACAGGGAATGGGGAATGGGGAACTCCCGTTAATGTCCTAACATTTGTGGCTACTGCTATAGCTCTCAACAAATAACCAACAACCAACAACCAACAACGACCTGCTATGCTACACTCTTCGTTTACCCCAATTCACAAAACAGACTACTAGTTGTCAACGCCCAATCCTTAGACTCTCGTGAGTTTTCGTTCTCTTATACTACCCAAGAGGATATAGTCTAGAATTGGCTCACAAGGCACAGTAAGTCTTAGTAATAAATCTATAAAATATTATTCTGCGTGTGCCAGAAAAGTTCTCTGAACCCAAAATAGAGATATGAAAGCTGCATCTTCCCGTCCGTCTGGTTTGGATTATCGTGAGACTATTGATATTTCCGCCGAGTCCGAAGACCAGAGTGGGCACGAACAACAGCAATCCTCTGCCAGTGCCTTAACCACAACAAAGGGAACGTTTTCTGCATTTCTTGCTCCCTTAACTCAGGATACTTTCAGACAAGTCGTCACGGAAGTAGAAGGCAAGCTTGGAGTTGTCAATCAAACTCTGTCCATGCTGGATAGCTTGCTGGATGCACAGGGTTTTGATGCCATCCTTGATGAAATGCTGCGTTCTATCGCCGCAAAAACAGGGGAACTCTTGGGTGCCGATCGCACAACTATTTTTGTAAAGGATGAAGACAGGAATGAGCTTTGGTCGATTGTTGCCAAAGACAAGGGGGGCGGTTCCTTAGAAATTCGTATTCCAGCCGATCACGGTAGTATTGCCGCTGATGTGGCGATCACTAAGCAAGTTATTAATATTCCCTACGATCTTTTTGATGATCCGCGCTCGGCTGGAGCTAAAGAGCAATACGAGAGAACTGGATATCGTACCTATACAATGTTGGCTCTACCTCTGTTAAACGAGCACGGAGATTTAGTTGCCGTTGTCCAACTACTCAATAAATTAAAGCCGACTCTCAACCCAAACGCTCCCCTGGAAGAAAAAATTGAGCGAAATGGTTTCACAACTGAAGATGAAAGGGTTTTTGAGGACTTTGCCCCTTCGATTCAACTGATTATGGAGTCGTCGCGATCGCTGCGACGAGCAACCCAAAGACAACAAGCAGCTCAAGCTCTTATATCGGCAACGAACTCACTCAGCAAAAGTAGCCTGGATCTGCAAGAAACCCTTAACAAGGTTATGGATGAGGCGAAGCAACTGATGAATGCTCATCGCAGTACGCTGTGGCTAATTGACCATGATCGCAATGATCTATGGACAAAAATTCCGATTGAAGGCACTTTAAAAGAACTCCGCCTCCCACTTGATATGAACTCCTTTGCAGGTCAAGTGGCGCATACAGGAGAGCCAGTGAACATTGGGTTCGATTTGTATAACCACCCCAACTCAGAAACGTCCAAGCAAACCGATCAAAAAACGCACTATCGTACTTGCAGTATGTTGTGTATGCCAGTGTTTAATGCTGATACAGAGTTGATTGGTGTGACACAACTAATCAACAAAAAGAAGCAGGGTGAATTTCCAGAATATGATCCGGCTAGCTGGCCGGAAGCCCCAGAGTGCTGGAGAGCAAGCTTCAATCGGACTGATCAAGAGTTCATGGAGGCGTTTAATATTCAAGCAGGTGTCGCCCTGCAAAATGCGAAGTTGTTCGATACGGTGAAACAACAGGAGCAAATGCAACGTGATATCTTACGCAGTCTCTCCGATGGAGTAATCTCTACAGATAAAGAAGGGAAGATTATTGCGGTAAATGAGAGCGCGAAGGAATTACTAGGCTTAGATGAACGAGTCCGGCTAGAAGGAGAACTGATTAGTGAAATTCTCCGAATTGAGGACAAAGACAAAAAAGATGACAATAAGTTTGTTCAATGGTTCAATAACGCTTTACTTGGAAAAGACCCTAGAACACGTCAGCAATACTATCCTGATCAAACGTTGTTATCGAGAGGAAATGAGCAACAACGGAGTGTTAACTTATCGCTAAACACGATCGCCGATGCCGCTGACAATACTAAAGTCCGAGGGGCTTTGGTAGTCATGGAAGACATCAGTGATGAGAAGCGGCTCAAGAGTACAATGTACCGCTACATGACCCAAGAGCTAGCAGAAGAATTGCTGAGGCTAGATGATGCCAAACTAGGAGGCGATCGCAAAGAAGTTTCAATTTTATTCTCCGATATTCGCAGCTACACCGCTTTAACGGAAAGCCTAGAAGCCGAAGAAGTGGTGGGAATGCTCAACGAGTATTTTGAGTCAATGGTTGAGGCAATTTTTAAATACAAAGGCACCCTTGACAAGTACATTGGTGATGCAATTATGGCGGTTTTTGGCTCACCCCTACCGCTCAAAGACCATGCGTGGAGAGCCGTGCAAACGTCCTTAGAAATGCGCTATCGCCTCCTGGACTTTAATAACCGTCGCCTCGCTGACAACAAGATACCAATCCGAATTGGCATTGGCATTAACTCAGACAGTGTGATTAGCGGCAATATTGGTTCTAGTAAACGCATGGAGTTTACGGCGATTGGTGACGGGGTGAATTTGGGTTCTCGTCTCGAAAGTGCCAGCAAGCAATACGGCTGTGACATCATTATTAGCGAATCTACCTATAAACCCTGTGCTAACCAGATATTGGTGCGCGAACTTGACAAAATTGTGGTGAAGGGCAAGACCCAACCTGTATCGATTTATGAACTGATTGGGCTAAGCTCTGACGCTATGTCTGATCAGAAGCAGATGGTGATTGAACACTATCACAAAGGACGTGAGCTTTATCTCAATCGCGACTTTGCCTTTGCGATTGGTGAGTTTGCTCAAGTGCTGAAATTTGACCCCAATGATAAACCTGCTGATATGCACCTAGCACGTTGTCAGCACTGGCTCAAAACACCCCCACCGGATAGTTGGGATGGTGCTTGGACTTTGACGGAGAAGTAAGTAAGCTGATCGGCATTTAAATTTAATATTGAATAAGCGTAACTTTTTGTTAACTGTAGACGCTAACGCCGACGGGGAGCAAGGCAGAATTGAGTGGCTAGCTTCGTTGATGTATTGTTTTGCTCTCATTCCCTAGTCGCTTCGCGTCAGGGTGACTTCCCTCTCGTGTCTGTTAAAAGCCCGCTTCGGTGGGCTTTTGGGCTGGTAAATTAAACGCGATCGCGATTGCCAGAAACTCAGGCATAAACATGAAGCATGAGATCAATTAATTATCAAAAAGCGCCCCAGATTCGATGGCAGCTTCTATATTGGTATAGATTACTCATTAAAATGCCAGTTTAGGATTAGCGAGCTTCTGCCAACCAGAGAGAAAAGCTAAGGTATATCTTTTTGAACGTTTGTATTGTCCAGCCACTGTCATCTACTCATGCGAACGTTGGTTAGGAGGCATCTAACCGAAGAGGTGGGTTGGGTTGCAAATCTGAGAAGTCTGGCTATCTACCGAGATTTATCTGTTAACAGCAACGTTTAGTCTGTCCAAGGCGGACGTACCTAGGGTGAAACCCAAAAATAATTAACGTAGTCTACAGCAGTAAGGAAAAGTCAGGGAGCTATGTGAGCCAGATCATTGCCTAGGGAAGCCGTAACGTATCTAATTGCTGTAGTAACGTGGTACTGAGGACAGTTCTTGCCAATTTTTGTTATTTAGTTGTGAGTGGTCAGATCCGTGAAAGTAACGAGTGGGGACTTAACTCAAACCTCAGAACTCAAAGCTCCAGTGAAGCATCAAGGCAACGTTCGGACAAAGCTTTCTACAGCATGGTCGCAGGTAAAGCGCCTTAGTAGTTCTCAGTTGGGTCGTCCAGCATTGCTAGCAAGTCTGACCGTTACTGGCTTATTGCTTTTTGCTCGGTATCAAAGCTGGCTAGAGCCTTGGGAACTCAGTGCGTATGATCGGCTGCTACAGTTACGACCAGCCTTACCACCAGACCCACGCCTCCTAGTCGTGACGATTACTGAAGCGGATATTCAGTCTCAGGAGAAGTGGCCGTTGACTGATGCCGTAGTGAATCAGCTTCTGACCAAGCTGGAGCAATATGAACCAACTGTCATTGGCTTGGATATCTATCGAGATTTCCCGCAGCAACCCGGAAATGGCGAGTTATCTGCCAAGCTGCAAAAGAGCGATCACATCATCCCTGTCTGTAAAATCAGTGATGCTGAAACTCCAGGTACTCCTCCTCCTCCCTCAGTTCCTGTAGAGCGTGTTGGCTTTGCCGATATTGCGATCGATCCGAATGGCATTGTCCGACGGGGGCTATTATTTCTCGAACCCCCCGATTCCTCTCGCTGTAGTAGTCCATCTTCCTTCAGCTTTCAGCTAGCTCAAAAATACCTAGAGACAAAGGGAATTCAACCCGAACTGACCAAGGACAAGGAGCCGCAGCTAAAGTTTGGCAACATCGTCTTCAAAAAGCTATCACCTACTGATGGTGGCTACCAAAATGCGGATTCTGGTGGCTACCAAATTTTATTAAATTATCGTTCTTCTAATACTAACTCCCTAGCTCAGAGCGTTACTTTAACTGACGTTCTGAACAATCGAATTGATGCTAGCTGGGTGAAAAACCGTATTGTCCTTATCGGAGTGACTGCACCCAGTATTGATGATGCCTTTTTCACGCCATACAGTTCCCAAGAGCGACTCCTACGGAAAATGCCAGGAGTTGTCGTGCATGGACAAATCGTCAGTCAACTTCTGAGTGCCGTACTCGATGGGCGACCTCTATTCTGGTTTTGGTCTGATTGGGTAGAGGGCTTGTGGATTTTTGGCTGGTCACTAGTTGGCGGTGTTCTAGTACTCGTCATCCGTCACCCTGGACGGCTAGTGTTGGTAGAGCTGGGGGCGCTTGGTCTTTTACTTGGAACATCGGTACTACTATTTTTGGGATCGGGATGGATACCCGTCGTTGCTCCTATCCTAGGGTTAATTGCATCTGGTACGAGCGTTCTTGCTTACAGTGCTTACCAGCGTCACCAAGAACTCGAAGAGAGTGCAAAGAAAGCTCAGGAACAGAAAGAGAATATTGCACTTTTGGAAGCGCTCTTGAAGGAGAGAGGCCCTACTCTTCCCACAACTGAACCCGATGAGTCCTTGACTAAAACAACAGCACTACCGCCTGATGAAGAGACAGATACTGCGGTTTGGCCTCAAGGGAATGAAGCGATTGTTGAGCCACTAAGACCACGCCCAAGGATCACTCATCTGCTACAAGGACGCTATGAAAAAAACCGTGTTTTGGCTTCTGGTGGATTTGGTTTAACGTATATTGCTAAAGATACCCAGCGACCCGGTAGTCCCGAATGTGTAGTTAAGCAGTTGAGACCAGCGCGTCAAGATGAGCGATTTCTCCAAGTTGCTAGACGATTATTTGCCACTGAGGCAGAAATTTTAGAAAAGCTGGGTACTCATCCTCAAATTCCGCGACTGTTGGCTTATTTTGAGGAAAATAACGAATTCTACTTAGTCCAAGAATATATTGAAGGCGAACCGATTACTGAGGAAATGCCAGTGGACAAGAGACTTCCAGAGCCACAAGTTGTGGATTTAGTCAATGGAGTCTTAAAAATTCTTACTTTTGTCCACGAGCATAGTGTGATTCACCGGGATATCAAACCCGGTAACATTATGCGTCGCAAAACTGACGGTCAACTTGTTTTAATTGACTTTGGGGCGGTGAAGCATATTCAACCGCAACAAGAGGGAGAAACGGTTGCCATTGGTACACGCGGTTACGCGCCACCAGAGCAATATGCTGGGCACCCAAATTTTAGTAGTGATATTTATGCACTAGGCATGATTGGAATTCAAGCTCTTACGGGTATTGCAACTTACCAATTGCCAATTTCCCAGGAAACAGGCGATGTAAGTTGGCGGCATTTAGCAAATGTTAGTGATGAATTTGCCCAGATTTTAGAGAAGATGGTGCGCTACAACTTTGTTGCAAGATACAACTCTGCTACGGCGGTAATAGAGGATTTAAAGACGCTTCGCTATTAGGGTGCTAAATCTTTAAATTAGAAAGTTTGTTATAGCAGTTCCCAGTTAAATGAGGTACAGCTAAAAGCTTTGAAACAGCGTTGGAGTCAGGAAAACAAAAAAGCTGATGGCTGATAGTTAACAGCTTTCTGCTATAACTCGTTTCTGTTGACTGTTGACCTGAAAGCGATCAACAGTCAACAAAGCGTTAGCGACCTATGCCCAGAGTACTAAACCTGGCTCATAGGGGCTGGAGAGATTTTCATGTTTAGGCAACACCCGTAAAGACAGACCTTGTAAACCACTGCTACTGTAGATGACATCGGCTGTATAAACACTCCGTTGATGTTCATCAGTACCTTGATAATTCATCACAGTTGGCAACCCGTTAACAATCTGTCCATCGGCATTGACAGAACCTTGGTAGAGTTCCACTTGGATATCATCAGGGGTTAGTCCGGCTAAATTAATCAAGGTTTTGACAGCGACTGCTTGATTAACCATCAATTCAGGTGGTGCAGTGATGTCAACATCTTCAATCTTGATGTCGTACCAGCGTTCAAATAGCCGTCGCTTCCAACTCGCTAATTCCTTCGCAGGTGTGTAGGCATTAGTCGTCATTGTAAAGTAGCGATCGCTTGCTGGGAAATACCCACGCACTGAGTAATCCCTGAGCATCCGTGCTGTGTTAAAGTACGGCGTGTTCAGCTTGATGGCATCTTTCATCTTCGCCACCCAGCCTCTGGGAATCTCTTCACTATCGCGATTATAGAACAAGGGGACAACTTCCTTCTCTAGCAAGTCGTAGAGAGCGTTAGCTTCCACCTCATCTTCATAATCTGGGTCATCATAGGTTTCCCCATGACCGATCGGCCAACCTGTGCGAACATAATCCGCCTCATCCCACCAGCCATCTAAAATGCTGACATTGGGCAGACCATTCATTGATGCCTTCATGCCAGAGGTTCCCGATGCCTCTCTGGGACGGCGAGGTGTGTTCAACCAGATATCACAACCCGCAACCATGAACCGCGCCAGATAGATATCGTAGTCCGGTACAAAAACCACCTGGTCACCAATTCCTGCTTCTCGGATTTGGTGAATGATTTGACGGATTAAATCTTTCCCCGGCATATCCTTGGGATGGGCTTTGCCAGCAATCACAAACTGTAATTGCCGATCTTTATTGGCCCGCATGATTTTCTTAATCCGTTCTATGTCCCGCATGAACAAGTTCGCCCGCTTGTAAGTGGCAAAGCGACGGGCAAAGCCAATTGTCAAGACACCAGGGTCAAGGACTTCTTGAGCGTGAGCAACTTCGGCTGGACTTGCACCGCGATCGCGTAGGTGCTTTTGTAAGTGTTCCCGCACATACACAACCATCTCTGAGCGACAACGCTCGTGATTGCGCCACAACTCCTCATCAGGAATTGAGCCAACCCGATCCCACAACGGGTCTTCAGCACCTTTCTCTGACCAGCTAGGACCTAAATAGCGGTCATAAAGCTCTTGGTTGGGCTTCGCTACCACGCTACGAGCATGGACTCCATTCGTAATCGCGGTAATCGGCACTTCTACCAAGGGTAGGTTCTCCCACAGCCCTTGGAACATCACCCGTGACACTTCCCCGTGTAACTGGCTAACCCCGTTGATAAAGCTAGCGGTCTTGATCGCTAGTGCTGCCATGCTAAAGGGCGATGCCAAGTTACTAATATCTTCTCGCCCCAGTGCTAAGAATTCCTCTCTCGACAAGCCAAAGATGTTGGCGTAGTGTCCAACGTAGTACATCGCCTTATCTGGGGGGAACAGGTCAAACCCTGCCGAGACAGGCGTATGAGTGGTGAAAAGCTGCGTAGCTTGTGCTACCTGTTTAGCTTCTGCAAAGCTCAACCCCTCGTCCTGAATTAGCTTGCGGATGCGCTCTAGAATCAAGAATGCCGAGTGACCTTCATTTAGGTGATAGACCGTCGGTTTGATTCCTAAAGCTTGCAGGGCGCGAACACCCCCAATCCCCAGCATCATTTCCTGATGAATCCGCATATCCAAGTCACCGCCATACAAGTGGTCAGTGATGTCATGGTCATAGGGATTGTTAGGTTCAATATTTGTGTCAAGTAGATACAAGGGAACCGTTCCCACTTGTACACGCCAGATGCGGGCATAAACTGTCCGACCTGGATAATCTACCTCAATCCGTAGCTCTGAACCATCAGGATTGCGCTCCAGATGCAGCGGCATATTGTAGAAGTCATTAATCGGGTAGCGTTCCTGCTGCCAGCCATCAGCATTGAGATACTGGGCAAAATAGCCTTCTTGGTACAGCAAGCCAACTGCTACTAGGGGCAAACCCAAGTCAGATGCTGATTTAAGATGGTCACCTGCAAGAACGCCTAAGCCACCAGAGTAGATGGGCAAGCAATCGACTAGACCAAACTCAGCACAGAAATAGGCGAAGCATTCTTGAGGTTTGCCACTGACCTCTTCTGAGGCTACCGATTGACTGCTGCCTAACCCACGCTGCTTGCGATACCATGTCCGTTCTTTGAGATACTCGTCTAATTGTCTGGAGGCTCGTTCCATTTGGGCAAGAAAGCCATCGTCCTCAGCCACTTCCTGGAGCCGCGCTTGGCTAATTGTTCCCAGCATTAACACAGGGTTGTGGCGGCTGGACTCCCATAGGTCGCGGTCTAGGCGTCGGAATAAATCTTTAGTTTCGACGTTCCAATCCCAATGCAGATTGTAAGCCAGCTTCCGTAAGGGTTGGAGCTGATCGGGCAAAAAGGGAGAGACGTTGAAGGTGCGAATCGGCTGCATAGAGCGACAAAATTCCAAGTCTTACACGGATTATATTGTGTACCTAGTTCTGCCCAAAGTGGGACACATTTAATACTGTTTTAGTTAACAATTGCGACAAACCTTAAAATAGTGCTGTTGTGGCTAACTATTATCTGCCCTGGCTAGGGGTCAAGGGGAGATCAGTTTGGGGATTGAAACAAGGAGCGATCGCCTTAGTCGGTTTCCTTGAGCAATTACATACATTCCAGGGGTTTGCCAGCGAGAGACTTATCGAAAATTTGCAGGCTAAGAAAGAATTCTCGGTTGCCCCCTCTTATTTTGTCTTTAACGCAGGCTGTTAATGGATGGGGTCAAATAGCGACTTTACCTTGATTACAGCCTATAGTTCGTCTGGAACGTCTTGGAACATTAGTACGTCATAGCCAGTATTAGTCTAGTGGATACAGCAACCAGCATTTTTTGAGGTTTTGTTGGTCTTGGCGTACTCTCTAAGCCAAAAAGGCAACCACCTTTCGGTATGATTATGAGAGTTGTTGCATTTTGTAATGCATAAGACATTCAGCTCTTCATAACTTTGGGAGATACCACTATGCTGACCCTCAAAATTGTTGTCTATATCGTTGTTAGTATCTTTGTTGGCTTATTCGTGTTTGGCTTTTTGTCAAACGATCCATCTCGTAACCCTAAGCGACGGGATTTAGAGTAAACTAGCGTTCGCTTCATCCTTTAGTTTATTGAAGGGCGAGGCGTGCCTCGCCCTGAAGAGTTTCAGTGCGGGGAAAAGGGCACGTCTCGGATCTGTCCCTTCGACTCCTTACTGTTGAAAGATGCCTCAACCAGTTCAGCCGCCTGAGATACCTGCAATTATTGAATTCGTCACCTTTGAGGATGAAGTACAACTTAATAAGTTCTCCCTTGAACCCTCGGCAACGATACCAAGCCGAACACTTCCAGCAGGGGTACTCGCTACACCAACCCCCCCAGAAACATTCGCACCAGAGTCGAGTTCATTGAGGGTTGAAAGAAGTGCTAGCTTGCTGGGTTCTCGGATTTCTGCCAATCATTCCTCACTACCTGTAGCCGTTGAACCAAGTGGACAAGCACAAGTTAGGGAGAGTTCTGTCCCAACTTCTCCGTCAACCGACCAACTCCTAACTGCCTCACCATCCTTGGAACATGGCGAAGCGGAAGAAAAGTCTTCTATCCTAACGTCGGAGGCTCCTAACGTAGTAACGACGGACTCCAATGCTTCTAATCTAGCTAGTGAGCAACCGTCTACAACGACTTCCCTGACACCATCAGACACAACGTCTAATACTTACGAAGTTGCCCCAAACGTTAAGCGTCTGATCACTCAAGAACGTGGTGGATTAGTTAGAGAATTTGAGTTTACTGTGCCTACAGAGACAGAGACTCAACCCTCGCCCAATGAGGACGTTACACCAGCACCAGATGAGGGTGAGGATGAGGATGAGGTTGAAGATGAGGCACCTCCTCCACTTCCTGCAAGCCCTGATGCGACTACCACGCCAACTACACCATTTGGCACAGGTGGTGTGATTGAACTGACAGCAGATCAGCAGGAGTATGATGAACAGCGACAAGTCATTACAGCAACGGGTAATGTCATCTTACGGTTTCGGGAAGCCTTACTCGATGCTGACCGTGTTGAAGTGAATTTGCCAAATCGCATTATCGTTGCTGAGGGTAATGTTGCTCTCACAAGAGGAGAGCAGGTACTACGGGGTGAACGGTTTGAATATTATTTTGTTCAAGATAGTGGTGTCATCCTAAATGCTAGTGGCGAACTGTATACACCGACATCAGGCACTGATTTTGACATTTTTGCCCCGGCTGATGGCAGTACTGGTACTGTAGTTAACCGCCCTGTAAGCGATCGCATTACGAGCAACCAACCCCTAGGGGGAATTACCAATCTACAGGGTTACTCCTTCTCAGTCGGGGCAGGCAGTGAAATCAGCAACGTGGCGACACCACAAACTGGAGGAACTATAACCCAGTTTCGTTATATTGCCGACCGAGTTGACTTCGAGGGTTCAGAAGCGATCGCCACAAATGTCCGGATTACCAATGACCCCTTTTCTCCGCCAGAATTGGAGTTACGAGCAGATACAGCGCGGTTTAGGCGGGTTGAGCCATTAGTGGATGAAATTGTTGCTTCCCGACCTCGCTTGGTATTTGATCAGGGCTTAGAGCTACCAACATTCCGCAATCGTGTCGTGATTGACCGTCGTGAACGGGAACCCGCTTTATTTAACTTTGGGTTTGATAGCGAAGATCGCGGTGGCTTGTTTGTCGAGCGTACTTTTGAGATCGTCAACACTCCAACGGTGCGATTTAATGTCACGCCACAGTACTTTCTTCAGAAAGCAGTCTTTGAAGAGGGTGTTGTTGACCCTTCTGTCTTTGGTGTGAGAGCGCGAGTTAACGCAACTCTAAGTCCTCGGACAACTGTTGTAGGAACAGGTATCCTTACCAGTTTCAATCTAGGTGAGTTAGAAGATGAACTCCGCGCCAGTGTTCGACTACAACAGGGGATTGACATTATTAATCTCCCTCATACCTTAAGTCTGGAATACAGCTATCGCAATCGCCTCTTCAATGGCACCCTTGGTGAGCAAACTGTTCAAAGTAGTCTAGGTGCCGTCCTCTCTTCGCCTAACATCCCGGTGGGCAACACGGGTGTTAACCTGTCGTATCAGGTAGGCGCTCAGTATATCAATGCTGACACTGACCGACTAGACTTGCTCGAACCAATTCGGGAAAACGACCGAGTCAGCTTGGGACGCTATCAAGGTGTTGTCTCCTTGAGTAAGGGTTTTTTGCTTTGGCAGGGTGAAGGCTTACCCGCTACTCCCACAGAAGGATTAAGATACACCCCAGCACCTGTAGTTCCCTACTTGTCACTGAGTACAGACCTCACAGGTGTGGTTAGTGCCTATAGCAACGGTGAGACGCAGGAATCCCTCAGTGGAACCATTGGACTAGTCGGGCAAATTGGACATTTTTCCAAGCCTTTTCTAGACTACACAGGCTTTAATATCAGCTACTCCCAGGTTGTGCGTAGTGGCTTATCACCCTTCCTCTTTGACCGAGATGCTGATACTAGCGTACTTTCCGGAGGCATCACCCAACAGATTTACGGTCCATTCCGAGCAGGTTTTCAGACATCAATCAGCTTAGACAACAATGAGCAAATCAGTACAGATTACTTTTTAGAATATAGCCGTCGTACTTACAACGTCCTCCTGCGTTTTAACCCAGTTTTAGGACTTGGTTCCCTTAGCCTACGGATTAACGACTTTAACTGGACAGGTAATCCAGGTTCATTTAGCGGTGCAGATGTTCGCCCTGTTGTACAGGGAGTCACCCGCTAACTTAAGCATCGTATAAAAAATACTCTTGGGCTTTTCCAGTTTCTGACTCGTGTCAGTTGCCAGGAGTCAGTTTTTTGGACTATTCACTACTGACTACTGACAAATAATCTCTAGCAAAAGGCAGAGGATAGAAGGCAGAAGGCAGAAGAGATGCATATTGACGTGTCAAGGTTTCAGTAGTTGGCGAGAGTCAAGAGTAGCCTTAGCGACACCAGGCTTCAAGGTGTTAGGAGAGAAAGATGTTCCTTCCTTCGTTATCCGCATTACGCACCGCCTACATCACGTTATGTAGACGGCACTAGAACCTGTAGAGATAGATCAAAAATTCAGTTTGTTGGCACAACAAATACTGGAATTGTTGGTTCTTGAGAAGGTGGAGGGGGTAGGGTTTGAGGGCTAGTGGTAGGCGTATCTCCTGGAACAACTGGCTCAGCTTGTTGTGGTGTTGTCGGTACTACGAACACAGGGGTTCCGGAGCGTTGAGCAGGTGCAGGCGGTAGAGGTTGTGGTCTGGTGGCAGGACTACCTACTTCAGGAGGAGTTGTTCCAGCTTGTGGCTTGGTGAAAATTAATTCCCTTACAGGTTCCGATATCGGGTCTGATGGTAGAGGTTGAGGACTAGGAGGTAGCGCTTGAGGGTTGGAAGGGTTGGGAATAGATTCGCGAGTATAGGGAGTGGCTGAATCATTGGTGAGATAGACGTGACCTAAAGCTTTGCCTTGGTAGGTTCTCTTGGTAAACCGCCAACCTGGATTGAGAAAAATTTTCTCAAAGCCATCACCTAGACCCATTGTTCTGCCAATTTCAATTTCTGGAGCTTTACGGTCTGTACGGTGAGTGCCAACCAGCAGCAATTCTCCGTTACGCTCAACAAGCCTAATGAGGTACTGTAAGCCCATATCTTCCCCATTCATACGGATCGAATAGCCGTTGCTATCTGTTTTGCGATCGCATATGCCAGTGAAGTTAAAATTCAAAAGAAGAGGGTCTACACTAACTGGATTACTGCCGCTTTCACTCCAGCAGGGCTGTTTGCTTGAGATTTGTTCGATGATTAAGAGTTGATTTTTGTTTTCGCCGTAGGGGGCAGCTACAGCAATGAGATTATTTTGGTCGAGTTCTATGTTGTCAAAGGTGGCAGCCGTTGTCGGATTCAATGCCCCTACGCTTAAGAATGAAGCTGTAGTGAGTGCAGCGACTTGGAGCCATCGTAAAGTATTCATGATTCAAGCAATTAGACTAATTCTTGTAGTTTAAGTAGACGCTTATCGAGCAATTTAGCTCCCTTTTTTTGAGATTTTCCATTTTAGAGTTTTATGTAGGAATCAAAATTTAGGGAGAATCGTTTGGGAGCGGTTTAACCAAAAAAGTAAGAACAGTCTCATCAACACCCTTGAGTTCAAGAGGACTGAACCTAGTGATTGCGTCATCTTCTAGATAATCTGCCACGGCGGCTGAGACAAGAATAGAATTCGGTTTGGCGGCTTCTTGCAGGCGTGAGGCAATATTCACAGAAGGACCAATCGCTGTATAGTCTGACCGTTCTGCGCCTCCGAACATTCCTACGACAGCCGTTCCCTGATGAATCCCACAACGAAATTGCACGGGTGGAGGACCATTTCCACCAACAATTCCTTGTGCTTGCCAGCGTTCGTTGAGCTTATCTAGGGAACGAAGCATTTGCCGCGCTGCTCCAATTGCCCGTCGTACCTGCTCATTCGGTGTCAGTTCCTCTGGGGCACCGAAAATTGCTAAGATTCCATCTCCCATGAACTTATCAACGGTGCCGCCATTATCAAACACGGCATGAGTCATAGATTCTAGGTACTCATTGAGCAACTCAGCGACACGACGCGATCGCAAGGTGTTCGCTAACTTGGTAAAGCCAACAATATCACTAAATAACGTCGTGATTAAGCGAGGTTCCGGACGCAAATCCAGCGATAGTTCACCCCTTGCCGCTTTCTCCACCATTGCAGGTGGTAAGAAGCGTTTTAGCACTGACTCTGTTAGATAAGTATTCAGTTCAATCACTCGTTGCTCATTTTCCTGAAGTGCTAACAGATTCCGGACTTCTGCCAACAATTCCCGGTCATTGAAGGGTTTAGAGAGATAAGCATCCGCTCCCTCCTCTGTACCCTCAATTCGTGTTGCTTCATCAGCTCTGGCGGTGAGTAGGATAATTGGGGTGCCTCTCAACTCCTCTGAGCCACGAATTAGGCGAATTAAATCTAACCCCGATACTAAAGGCATCATCAAGTCCGTAATAATCAGGCGAGGACGATGCTTCTCGGTCATCCGGAATCCTTCATCCCCATTGTGAGCTAGCCAAACTTGATAACCCGTTTGACGTAGGATGCGAGATACATAGTTCCGTAAATCTGCGTTATCGTCTACTACCAAGATGCTCGCTTGGCGATTCGAGATTGGGGATGAAGAAGATGGGCTGAGTTCCTGTGCAGTTTCCCCCTCCTCACTCAGGCTCTGGGTTCCCTCATCTTCAAAGGATAATTCAGCTTCTAGATCAGCTAATTCTACAGCAGCGCGACTAGACTGAATTTCTATGGGGACTTCCAGTACTTGCTCCAGTGGCAGGTGGGATGTACCTATCTGTAACCAAACGGTGAAAGTCGTGCCTTCTGAGTAAACCGACTCCACAGAAATTTGACCACCATGAAGTTCCACCAGTTCTTTCACTAAGGCAAGTCCTAAACCACTGCCTTCATGACTTCGATTCAGTGACCCTTCTGCCTGTCGGAAGCGCTCAAACAAGTGAGGAATTTGTTCTTTACGAATGCCAATGCCTGTGTCTATAACCTGCATCCGTACATGGTCACCTGCGGGTTCTACCTTAAGAGTGATACTTCCGCCAGCATTGGTAAATTTCATGGCATTTGACAGCAGGTTATAAAGCACCTTGTCAAATTTTTCCATATCTAGATAAACTGACCCACAAGGTGTTAGTTGGGTCGAGATGGATATGTTTTTTTTCTCACAATAAGGTCGAAAGGTTTCAACAATTTGGTTAACAAATTTGACTAAGTTACAGGGACGGAAGCTGGCTTGCATCCGACCTGCATCGAGTCGCTGGATATCAAGTAACTGATTGACTAACCGCAATAAACGTCGAGAATTCCGTAGAGCGATCGCACTTTGTTCGTAGGGTAAATCTTTGTGTTGCTCCACAACGGACTCTAGCGGACCAATCATCAAGGTTAGAGGTGTCCGGAATTCGTGAGAAACATTTTGGAAAAACTCCGTCTTCTGTCGGTCTAATTCCAGCAACCGCTCTGCTTGCTGACGAGTTTTCTGATAGAGTCGTGACTGTTGAACTGCGATCGCGGCTTGTGCCGCAACGGCTTGTGCTAAATCAATTTCTGACGAGAGCCACTGGCGAGGTTTGTAGATTTGGCGCAGCGTAATGCTACCAATAATTTTGCCCAAGCCTCGTCCCGACGTTCCTGGTGTCGATACTACATCATAAGCACTATCGCTAGCACTAATACTATCGCTATCGGAAAGCAACGGTACCACTAATAGTGCCCGTGCTGGCTGCCGCAGGGGTAAGTCAAATCCATTCATTTCTGGAGAGACTGCCAAGTCATTGATCACCACTGGCTGCTGCGTAGTCACAAGCTGCTGTAATACTGGATTCCCAGCAATGGGAACAATCGACTGAGGCAATTGACCTGAAGGAATGGGATGATTGGGAGAAAAAGGGGCAGAGTGATTATTCCCTCCGCTTTTTTCTGAGGTTAGTGCTGCGTGTACCCAAGGAATACCGTTTTCACTGGTGGGATCATCTGCCCATCTTTGGATTTCTCCATCTGGCTCAGTTCCTAAGACTTGTGCTGATTTTCCGTCATACAAGCCAACACATTGAACAAACTCATCCTCTTCTCGCCATAGAGAAAGGGCACAACCGTCAACCTGTAGTGCTTGTCCTAATCCTTGAGTAATTGCCGTGAAGATTTTTTGCGGATCTAGTGTTGAGCGAATCGCTGTTGTGATGGTGTTGACAAGTGCCTGTCGAGTTGCCAAAGCGCGAAGCTGCTCATAGGCTCGTGCTTGGGAAAGGGCGAGAGCGGCTTGATCGGCAACCATGACCACTAACTGTATTTCGTCATTTTGCCAAACATAAGGCTCCCCGCATTGATGCAAGGCTAGCACCGCCACCAACTCCTGTTGACTAATCAGGGGTACCACTAAGCTTGAGCGGATATCTGCTTGCTGATAAGCGATCGCACGTTGTCGAATTTCTGAGCTGTCATCTGCAAAGCGCTCATCGGTGAAGACATCGTTGATCACTTCAACGTCCTGAGTTTCCCATACGGTCTGTTCTAACGATGAGGGGTAAGGAGATTGAAGATTAGGAATTGGCGGTTGGGATGATGTGGATGAGCTATTTTTCTCATTTTTTATTCCCTCATCTGTAGTCCCTTGTTCCTTTTCTCCATTCTCAGAATGCAGTGAGACTTGATTTTTCTGGTAAACGAACCATTGATCAACTAATCGCTCATCTTGGAAAGGACGCAGAAGGCAGATATCGACCTCCATGAGATGACCCACTGTTTCAACAATCCGTTGTAGGATTTCCTGTAGAGGAGAGCCACCACTTCCCCCATACTGGGCGTTGCGAATTGTATTAGTAACAGTATTTAGGAGTGATTCTCGGCGAAGCGCTCGACACAGTTCTGCTGTACGAACCTTGAGAACGTTATGGGTATCCATGGCTTGCCGCACCACGGCTCTAAGTTCATCAGCATTCCAAGGTTTAGTGACGTACTTGAATACCTTACCGGAGTTGATGGCTTCTACCAGGTCTTCAACATCGGTGTAGCCAGTCAGGATAATTCGGATAATATCCGGGTATTGAGTCGCGGTAAGGCTCAGAAACTCAGTGCCGCTCATTAATGGCATACGCTGATCAGAGATGATTACCGCTACATCTCCTTCGTTTGCCAAAATCTCTAAGGCAGCAGGCCCGTTGTCTGCTCTCAAGACTCTGTACTCTCGATGGAAAGTCCGATAGAGCAAGTCAAGGTTATCTGGTTCGTCATCGACAACCAGAAGTTTGGGCCTAATAGTTTCTTGGGATCTCATGCACCGCTCTCCTGCTGCCAGGGTTTGTCGGATAAAAACAGTCTGCACACTTTTGACAGATTCTCTTCTTTTTAGGATGGCTGACTCGGTGAGCCAGTACGACTAGGGTCAGTAGTCCTTAGAGGCGGTTTATGCCAGACTTTCTGGCTTGTTCCGAGAGACTCCGGATTTGTAGGTTATTGGTTGTGCACCCCAATTAATCTTAATTTTTGTTTTCCAGTATGGTTATATACTTTGGCAAAAGTGATGGGAGAGAGGTAGCAATTGTCATCTGTTGTTTTCTAGCTCAAGGGCGAGGTTTCTTTTGCTGTGATTTAGGCAAACGCTAAACGTGAGGCTTAGTTCCGGCGATCGCACTTTGAGTGAGAGCAACAGTAGATAAACCTTACACCCCTCACCTTCCAACTCGTAAAACTGCACTTGCAGCTATGTTAGTTCTTTACGTTTGCCCACTGGAAAATTGCTTCTAAGGTTTTGGTGTGCTAACCCGTGCCGACTGCTTTGATCACCGTTATAAACCCTGCTCTTCTTACACTAGTAGTGAAATCAGGCTGTTAGAAACATACTTTCATGATCTTCAGCCATCCGGACGATGGGTAATTTGATGCTGTGTCTTGGGTATTGGTTATTCGATGCACTTTGTACAATACTATCCTTGTTCCGCTCCGAAAGCATTGAGACGGGAGCTTTGGTGAAAAATGGCACCCTGAAAAACGCACAGTTGTTGTAAAATCGCCTGACAGACTTCTGTTGCCTTCTAAAGATTCATGAGGGTTGGTTGTTAGTTCAGGGCATTGCCTGTCGCTTCTATAGCGTGTCTCTACCAGCAGCTAGTGTCTGTAAAACGCTCTGCTGATGGAAACTCCTGCTTTTGATATGAGAGTAAAATTTAGATGCATCGCATGAGTTTTCTGGAAAATCTTAGTCCTAAGACTCCGAGCTAAGTACAAACCAGCAAGCTTGAACTCTCGGCTATTGGCTCACCAGTCTTTTGCCTCTCCAGTTGATTAGAGGCTGAATGCTTATGTTGCTCAAGCGATTTCTCACTGACATTTGTAAATTTTTGATACTTTGTTTGTATTCAACGTTTTCAATTGTTTTATCTAGTCAAATATTTTTGTGGTTGTGAACCTCTGCTTCTCTTTCTTAACGTCCTACCAACCTACTGCTGCGAGTCAGGATGCCTTAGCTGCTGATGCATCCCACTTCACGATTCGTACAGCTCAAGTTCAAGATCTAGCTAGTCTGGCAGAAATGTTGACGGATAGCTTTCACTCTCGAAGCGGGATTATGGGTTGGGCTTACCCGGTGTTGCGATTAGGAATCTACGAAGATTTACGCAATCGACTTCGCTCAACGGCACCTCACTATGTCTGTTTAGTTGCCCTTGCTGTTATTTCTGGTGTCGGTGGTACCCGTGAGGAGCTAGCAGGCACTGTAGAAATTGCGCTTCGCTCTCCTTCTTCCTGGCAACCCCGTCGCTCTCAGTATCCTTACATCTCTAACCTGGCAGTGAGCAAGTCGTGTCGGCGGCGGGGAGTAGCCAAGCAATTGCTCTTGGCTTGTGAGCAAACAGCTGTAGATTGGGGTTTTCCAGATATCTATCTCCATGTGCTGGAAAATAACCATCAGGCACGGCAACTTTATCTCAAGGCTGGATATCAACTGCACCAGATTGAGCCTAGCTATGGTGCATGGCTCTTAGGGCATCCTAAACGCTTGTTATTACAAAAGCACCTAAGTACTACTCCAAACTCGTGAAAATTTGTTGAATCTGATACAAAATAGGATTGAATCAATGAAGAGAAGAAGAAAAAGGAGCTGAATAAATAAGGAAGATTGCAAGTCTGTGTTTCCACTTGCAGCTTTACAATTGCTTTAAAAACTTCCTCTTTTATAATGTCTTAACAATTGGATAGGCTAATCTTAACAGTAGAATCTACTGAACACAATCTTTCATGCACCTAAGCTACATGCCATAAAATAGAGTAACAAAGCTGACGAGCAATGATACTGAGCTGAGGCAAGTTTGTCGTGATGATTGCAAACAGATGGTAGACTAATTCTCTCTTCTTGTACGTCCTCAAGAACTTACCCCAATTGAGTTCGTCAGTTGTGCTTTCAGTCTGGGTGTTTCCCTACTCGGAGAAATTAAGCAACACGAGTTGAGATGGATAGCGAGAATAAACAGCGTTGCCAGACAGCTCTTTATGAAGAGGAGGTTCTTGCCCGCAGTACAGGTTTCGCCAACTCTCAAGGCTATGGTGGCATGAATCAGGAAAGCCTGAACCCCCGCAAGGATCAGATTCAAGACTCACAGGCATCAAGAATCCTGGCACAGCTGCACGACAAACAGCTGTTGATTGTTAATAGTCGGCGTCGCAACGGCTTAATTCTTTATAAGCGACATCATGCTGAATTTGCAGGACCTGGGGCAGCTGTAGGAGGCGTTTTTGATCTAGATTGCCAGCGAGTGTTGCCAGTTGGGAATCTCTCGTTGATTACCCCTGAATCACCGGATGAGCGACAGCGAGCTTATTTGATTCGGCGGCAGTGGATTAATCTGACTAAAAAGATTACAGAGAAGTCTGTGCCCTTAGAACGTGCTCAGATGATTCTCAATCAGTTTGATAATTACTTTGACTCTGAAACCATTGCCCAGTTGCCAGATGAAGCCTTCGCGCTGTTGGTAGGTGTTTTACCCCATACGATTGGGAAGGTGCGTAACACGGCTGACCGTGTGGATGTCATTGAGACTTAGGATCATGGATTGATTGACCTCCAATTCCTTGGGTAGGGACAGGGCATGTGATGGCTCTAAAGGTTTTAATTTTTGTAAATTATTTAACCCCATATTCCCAAGTAGGCGCTCTGTGAGTACAAAAACTAACAGAGCAACAAATGAGGGTTTTGCTTTCTCAAAGACCTCATGCCTACGAAAGAGCGCATTTGTCAAGTCCTAAAACGTGTGGAAATTTTGGTGATGGTCATGGGAGTGCGTCTGCTGGTCTACACTTTGGCGAGAGCAACAGTGTGAGCGCTACATCTAAGGCAGGAAATGACTTACAAAAGTAATGCCAAAACTTAAGTCAAAGAAGAAAGTCAAAAAACATTTAAAGAGCGACTCAACTCTAAGCTTAAAGGAACGTTTAGCCAAAAAGCGGAAGGCACAGATAGCACGTAAGGAACTGATTCAATTCCTAACAATCAGTGTCTTCCTTGCGGCGGTTCTTGGTATCGTACTCAGTCTAGTTGTGGGTTTAAAAGCAGGTGTTGCTGCCCTTGCAATCCCATGTCTAGGCTTCGCTTATAAGTATCCCCGTCAAGCACTTTGGTTTTTTCTTTTTTATCTCCCGATTAATGGCACTGTTACCTACTGGGTAGGTGGAGGAAATGCTGTATTTCAACTCGCTAAAGATGCTTTTTATCTTCCCGCCCTCATTGCCTTAATTCAGCAGTGCCAGCGCAAAAAGCAACCAATCCTAATTCCCAAAAAGTTGATGACTACTTTGGGTATTCTCTTAGGGTTATCTGTCCTAACGTTGCTTTTTGTCAATGGGTCTTTACAGTTGTCTGGCAGTGAAGAGGGAAAAACATTTTTTCAGGGCATTTTAGGTCTTAAAGTTTTAATTGGATATGTTCCCCTAATATTCTGTGCTTACTACCTAATTGAGACTAAAAAGCACTTGCTCTTTTGCACTCGACTGCATCTAGTAATGGCAATTGCTTGCTGTGTCCTGGGCTTAATGCAGTACTTTATGCTCGTTACAGGTGTATGTGCTGGCACTGATCATCTTTCTGGAGCTGATTTATTTAAAGCAACGCTAGAGGCTAAATGTTTTGTCGGTGGGGCTTTAGTTTATAGCCCCTCACAAGATATAATCCGCTTGCCAGGAACATTTGTTTCTCCTTGGCACTGGGCTTGGTTCCTCATTGCTAATAGTGCTTTAACATTTGCAAGTGCCTTTAATGACCCTTCTCTCTTCTGGCGAACTGGTGGTTTAGTTGGCATGGCATTAGTCTTTATTAACGCTGTAATTTCGGGTCAGAGAATTGCCCTTGTTTTAGTACCAATTGTTATTGCCATCTTGCTGATTCTTACAGGACAGGTGGCGAATCTTAAACGGTTTTTGCCAATTGGGTTAGGACTCGCTCTGGTGCTAGGAATTGCCGCAACAACTAATCCAACGATTGTTCAGGAGCGCTGGGATAGTACAGTCAGTCGTTGGGAAGCTTCACCCCCCCACGCCTTTATCTTGGGGCAATTTGATTGGGCAATTAATGAAAAGCCAGGGTTGTTAGGAAAAGGTTTAGGACGAGCAACGAATTCTACTCGAATCTTTGGTGAAACGAAGCTTGTTGAAACGTTCCACCCGAAACTCCTCTATGAAATCGGTCTTTTGGGTTTGTTGGCATTCCTAGCTTTCGTGACGCACTTAACGATGATTACGTTTAAGGAGTATCGCTCTGTCCGGGACAAAAGCTTACGCAGCTTTAGTTCAAGTTTTTGGGTGTTTGTCCTGATTATCAGTTACTTTCCCTATTGGTATCCTTTGGATACAGACCCAGTTGCTGTTTATTACTGGTTTTTTGCAGGCGTAATTTTAAAGTTGCCAGAAATAGACCGCCAAGAGCTGGAAAAGCTCAGATTGGTAGAGGAGAATGAGCTTCAACCGAAAAAGAAGCGAAAAAGCAAAACATCTAGAAAGCAGACTGTTGCCAAACTATCTTCGTAACAATTACCAACGCAAAACAACTGTGCAGTGCCCTTTAATCTCAGTAATTATCCCTACTTACGGGCGAGAAGAACCGCTGCGGGATACCCTTGAAGACGTGTTAAAGCAAGACTATCCAGCTTTTGAAATTCTGGTAGTTGATCAAACCCCAACGCACCAACCTCAAACTCAAGCCTATTTGGAGCAACTGGCTGACGAAGGTAAGATTCGCTGGTTCCGTGTTGACTGGGCAAGTTTACCTGGTGCAAGAAATTATGGGGTAGGGAAGGCATCAGGGGAAATTGTTCTTTTTATTGATGATGACGTTCAAATGCCAGCAGGATGTTTAAAAGCTCATGCGAGTAACTACCACCGTGAGGACGTTGGGGCAGTTGCAGGGCGAGTATTTGACCGGATGAAGCTGACAGAAAAAGGGGACTGGCAAGTGGGCAAACCTCTTCCTGACTCTCAATCCCTAACCCCTAATCCCGAATTCCAAATTGAGGATTTGCCGCCAGAGGCGATGGATGCTGGAATTGCTTGGTACTACATTGACTTAGTACATACTGTGAAGCCCCAGCGCGTCATCTCGGCAAGAGGCTGCAATATGTCCTTTCGCCGTGAAATTTTTACGAAGTATGGGCTGCAATTCGATGAGCGGTTTCGGGGAAGCGCAGTGCGGGAGGAGTCGGATTTTTGTCTACGGTTACGTGGCACAGGATACCAAATTTGGTATGACCCTGATGCCTATTTAGTACATTTGGGAGAGGAGACAGGTGGCTGTCATGATATTAGTACGCGATCGCTTCAATACCAACTGACTTTCTACCACAATCACTTCCTGATGGGGCTGAAAAACCTTACCGTCCGTGAGCAGCTACGTCTGTATAGTCGTCTATTTGACTGCCACGTTCTAGGGCATCCTCCTTGCTACAAAAGTGGTTCTCCTATCAAAATCATCAGTCGCGCTGGTTTCTATATCTTGGGCTTTCTTAACGCTCAAGCTACTCTCATCAAATCCATTTGGGATAGTGGTCAAGTCTACACTCAACAAGATGCTAACTACAGCAAAAGGCAGAGGGCAGAGGGCAGAAGGCTTTTATGAATAAGGATTTTCAGCCATTCCTTGTGAGCGATAGCGCCTGGTGTCTAATCTCCAATTAAGATGAGGCACGAGCGGCTTGAGCAAGGATTTTGACGAGTTGTACTAACTGCGGCTTGTCAAATGCTTGAACAATTGCCTTAGCGGCGGATTTAGGTTCTACAGTAATCGTTATCTGTTTAGGAGTAGTCGCTGGTGGGGTGACGGGTGGTTTCTCTTGTGACTTACTAGAGGTGGCGCTGGCAGGTGTTGCCGCCGTAAGTTTCTGTAAGGCTGGACTCAACGTCAAGGCACTACTGTTTCCTGCTTGTAGTTGATCACTGGCTGTTTTAAGTTCCTTAATCACCACTGGTGCTAACGCTTGAAATGAGTTTTTTGGATTGGCGATCGCTTTATAGGAAACTTGTATTAGCCGCTTCCAATCTTCATTTCCTGTCTCAAGTTGCACTAGGCGCTTGCACAATATCTGAAGTTTTTGACGACTGGCTGGACTGTCTTGTTGTTTAAACAACTGCAACATCTGTTTGAGGATTTCCATGACTTGGGAGGCAAAGTTAGGAGAACTTTTCCCTTGAGTTTTCTCTTGCTTGAGTGAAGGTGTTGGACTTGCTGCTGTTGCAGGTTCATCAGCGCCAGTCACCTGCCGATTGAGGTAACTTTGCAACTGGCTAAAGCTGGGTTCTGCGGCTTGCACCGTTTTGTTGGCTTCCTCTTCCCTTAAACCAAACGGGCTTTGTAGCTGTTCAATTAAGTCTTTTAGGGTATCGTATCCCCGCAAAAACAACGTCTCTAGTTGTTGGTCAACATTAATGGGATGTTCTTTGAGAATCTTGAAAGAATCCTCTAGTCGATGAGCTGTCTTTTGAATACTGCCAAAGCCCAGCATTGCAGCACCTCCTTTGACAGAGTGGGCGGCGCGAAACATTTCATTCACTCGCTCCGGTTCTTTTACAACCGAGGGCAAATCTAATAGCCCTTTCTCAAGGGTTTCCAAGTGTTCTTTAGCTTCTTCAATGAAATAGCCTAAAATTCTTTGCTGGTTTCCCGCATCCACGGCAGTTTCCCCTGTCAGATCGTTGTGTGTACTCAGGCTTGCAAGGACTACCCTGGTTGATGTTAGCACTGAACACGATCAAGCAAATGGATTGCCAACTCTACCAGTAAGACTCTTTTTTTAGAGTAGACACCATACGCGATCGCGCACAACGAAGGAATGAAAATTTCCTCCTCTGCCTCCCTTATTGCCCCTGCTATTTCAACTTAGCGGAAAAAAGCAACGCGCTTGCTCTCATATCGAACAAAAAACCTCAGCTTCGGCAAGTTCAGAATCACCTCTAACTCCTGCTCAAGCTCAACGATTCTCCCGTGACTTGGTTCCATCTAGATCCCAAAATTTTTTCCAAGAAGGACAAGAGAGGCTGGAAAGAGAAATTCTTCTTCTGCGTCAGAGACAACGTTCGGAGCAAGAACCTATTCTCAAGGTTAGAAGCAATAATGACATTGATCAGCTTCCCCAAGCAGATATCGAATCTCTTCCTTCTTTGTTAGCGCTCGATCAAGAGTTCTAAGCGGTTATTGAAGTTTTGCCGCTTCCCATTAAGTACAACAGCGCCATCCGCACCGCAACACCGCTCGTTACTTGCTGGGAAATCAAGCTAAATTGAGGGTCATCCATTAAATCAGATGTGATTTCTACTCCACGATTTACGGGGCCTGGATGCAGAACTTTGACATCAGGGTGGCAGAGTTTTAAGCGATCGCGTGTAATCCCATAACGCTGATGATATTCTCGCAAACTCGGCAACAGATGCGCTGTCATCCGTTCCTTTTGCAAGCGTAAGGTCATCACAAAATCAGCATCTTTTAATGCCGGTTCGATCTCCCAGTGGATGAATAACTCTCCAGGTCTACCAGTAACACTCTGGGCAAACAATTGAGGCACTAGAGTCGGGGGACCCGCTAAATGTACCTTGGCACCTGTAGCTGTAAGGCTCCAAATATTAGAACGAGCGACTCGTGAGTGTAGAATATCCCCAACAATTGCAATTTTCTTACCCACCAGTAGTTCTAAGCGAGGGTGTTCAACGTCTATAAGAGAACAGATAGTAAATAAATCCAGCAACCCTTGAGACGGATGTTCGTGTTGACCATCACCTGCATTGAGGACACCAACCCGAACGCCAAGTCGATCCATCTCAAACGCGATCGCCTGCGGTACCCCTGCCTCTCGATGGCGAATCACCATCATATCGGTTCCCATTGCCAGATACGTCTTCGCGGTATCGAGAATCGTTTCACCTTTCGTGAGAGATGATGTTCCTGGCGTAAAGTTAAGAACGTCTGCTGACAAGCGCTTTGCTGCCAGTTCAAAACTGCTACGGGTGCGGGTAGAGGGTTCAAAAAACAAATTAGCAACCATCTGACCTTGCAACGTAGGTACTTTTTTTGTCCGCCGTGAGAGTACCTCTCGAAAACTAGCAGCGGTTTGCAACACTGTGTCGTATTCAGTGGGAGCAAAATCCGCGAGGGAGAGAATATGGCGGCGAGTCCAGGTAGTTGTAGCCATGCACAAGTCAGGAGTCAGGAGTCAGGAGTCAAATTTCAGCGTTGTCTCCTGTCTTGAAAATAGGTGAGAGGAGACAGGTGGTAGGGCAGAGGGAATTTTCCTCTTTCGTTGTGAGCGATCGCTCATGGTGCCTAGCTTGAAAAACGCTGAATTCTGAATTCTAACCGCTGAAGGATTATCTCGATACTAACTTCAAAGTGACTGAGATCAAACAGACCAAGGTGAACAAGCCTATTGATCTAGTCACAAAATCAGCATAACTACAGCCAGAACAGGAGTTAAGGGAATTACCTTTTGAAAAGGCGCGATCGCATCCATCCTATACAGAGGCTATATCCAGGGGTTACTCTATTGGCTTTTTAGTTCGTAAGAAAGAAAATTTTAAAAAATCTTTATCAATTAGTAGTTTCTTTAATCACTTATCAAATAGTCTGCTCTTCCTTATTCTAGGAGTTCCTACACTTTTCGATGCTCCTAAACTAAGGAATCTCACGATCCGGAATCTGCCTAAAAATCCTTGAAAAATGGGCTACTTACCGGAAACGCATATGAAGCTAAAGACAAAGTTTATTTCAGGTTTTTTGGGTATTGCCTCACTGGTAGCCGTATTGGGTATTATTAATATTCAAACAAAAAAAATTGTTGATGAACAGTTTAATAAAATTACTGAAAGCACAACTCGGCAGCTCATTGCCTTGGATCAGGTCAAAGTTGCTTCTGTAACAATCGCTTCTGAAATATACGACTATGCAGTAATCAAAAATGAATCAAGCTACATCAATCCTAAAAGCAAAGTTGCAGCAACACTACAAGAAAACAGAAACCAAGAAAAAGAAGCCTTTCAGAAAGCAGTAGAAAATCTAGATCAATCATTAGAAAATTTGCAAAGGTTTTCTAAAACCTCTCAAACACAAGATGTTCATAAAAGGCTTTTAGAACTCAGATTACCGCTTACAGAAACGGGACAAAAAATTATAGATTTAAAGGAAGCAAAACTTAAAGGAGAAAATATTCTCCGTCAAAAACAAGAGTTTGAGCAAGCTGAAGCACAATTTATAGAGATAGTTGATCAGGCGATCGCACTCAACATGGAAGCCCTTGAGCGTGAGAATCAGACAGCTAACCGTAATTCCACCTATTCTCTAATTATCAATCTAACCTCTTTCACGCTAGGGGTTGCTATAGCAATTATTTTTGGCGTTCTCTTAGCAAATAAAATCACTAAACCCCTCACAAAGCTCAAAGATGCCGCCACTAAAATCGGAGAAGGAGATTTTGATATTCAAGTCGATATAAAAACTAGAGATGAGTTGAAGATTCTAGGGGATGCCTTCAACCATATGACCAAAAAGCTACAAGAAACAACTGTCTCTAAATCTTATCTCGATAATATCATCAGCTCTTTAAGTGATGCCCTAATAGTCCTTACTAAAAATAGCACTATTGAAAGCTTTAACGAAGCGACATTATTTCTGTCAGGCTATGAGCGCAATGAGTTGCGTAATCAGCCATTAACTATCTTTTTTAGAGAAAATAATTTCTTGGCTTATTTAGAAGCCAATGGCTCAGACCAAAGTGGCTTCCTCGGAAGACGAGAAACAATTTTCTATGCCAAAGATGGTCGGGAAATTCCCGTATCTGTAACCGGATCAGTCATGGAAAACGGGGCGGGTAAGATTCAGGGAATCGTCTGTTTAGTACAGGATATATCAGCCCGCAAACAAGCAGAGGAGGCGCTACGCCGACAAGCTCTGATGTTTGAAACCATTTATGATGGCATCATCCTCACCGATTTGGCAGGTCGTATCCTCGACTGGAACCCAGCGGCTGAGCGGATATTCGGGTATGAAAAAGCTGAGATGTTAGGCAAAACCTTTGGAGTTGTCTACCAGCCGGAAGAAGCAACAGTGCTGACTCAGCAGATGATTTATGGCTTGATGAGTGAGGGACGCTGGACTAGGGAGATTCAGTTTACCCATAAAGAAGGTACTGAAGGAGTCTGTGAAACAGTTGTCGTACCGCTACGGGATGATCAGGGTCAACCCATCGCGGCGATTGGAGTCAACCGCGACATTACCGAGCGCAAGCAGTACGAAAATAAATTGGTCGAAGCACGAGAATCTGCTGTTGAAGCCGCACGGGTAAAAGCTCAATTCTTAGCAAACATGAGTCACGAAATCCGCACTCCGATGAATGGGGTGATGGGTATGAGTGAATTACTCCTAAGCACTGAACTTACGGCTCGACAACTAGACTTTGTAAAGACATTGCAAGTAAGCGGAGAGCATTTGTTGAGGGTCATTAACGATATTCTTGACTTCTCCAAACTCGAAGCTGGGGAAATGCGGCTGGATACCGATGAGCTTAACTTAAACCGCTGCTTAGAAGAAGTATTGGATTTGTGTAGTCCCCAGGCTGATGCCAAGGATTTAGAACTGGCGCTTTTGGTCGATACTGAAGTGCCACGACAACTTTTGGGGGATGCAGGTCGTTTGCGGCAGGTTCTCACCAATCTAGTGGGAAATTCGATCAAATTCACTGGCGCGGGAGAAGTTGTGATTCATGTGTCTGTCAACAGTCAGTCGGACGACGAGGAACAGGCGCAATTACGGTTTGCCGTCAAAGATACAGGCATTGGCATTGTTCCAGAAGAGCAAACCAAGCTATTCCAAGCCTTCTCACAAGTCGATGCTTCCACAACTCGCAGATATGGCGGTACCGGATTAGGTTTAGCAATTTGCAAGCAACTTGTGGAGATGATGGGAGGTGAAATTGGTGTAGAAAGTGAACCTGGAGTCGGCTCTACGTTCTGGTTCACGGCTACTTTTACTAAGGTGGCTGTTGACTCTACCAAAGAAGTAACTGAACGGGTTTCTAGCAACGTACAAACGTCTCCTGAAACCTTGACAGGGAAGAGGGTGTTGGTCGTGGACGATCGCCCAATCAATCGCCAAATTGTGCAGTATCAGTTAAGTGCCAAGGGAATGGAAGTGGATGAAGCGGATAACGGCATTATTGCGCTGAATGCCTTGCAAGCCGCTGCTGAAGCTGGAAAACCCTATGATGTCGCGCTGCTGGACATGAAAATGCCCAAAATCGACGGTTCAACCTTAGGACGACTAATTCTCTCGGAACCGGATTGGGCACAGACGAAATTAGTGTTGATGACTTCTATTCATGCAGGGGATTCGGCTCAACCGCTTCTCAGAAGCGGGTTTTCTGATTATTTAGTTAAGCCAGTGAAAGAATCCCAACTCGTGGAGTCTTTGCTAAAGGTGCTGGCGACTGAAGAACCGTTGTTAGCCAGCAATACTTTGTCCTCAGGGAATGAAGGTGCCAACCCTGTAGGACAAAGCAAAAGTTTGAAAATTCTCTTAGTGGAAGATACTCCGATTAACTTGAAATTAGTACGGCATCAGGTGCAAATATTAGGTCATCAATCAGATGCGGCGGAGAATGGTCAACAAGCTCTTGACAAATTGGCTAAAAACCAATATGACATCGTGCTGATGGATTGCCAGATGCCTGTGATGGATGGCTACACGGCAACACGAGCTTTACGCCAACGAGAAGGGACAGAGCATCATACCATCGTGATTGGGATGACCGCTTATGCGATGCAGGGCGATCGCGAAAAGTGTCTGGAAGCGGGTATGGATGACTACCTTAGTAAACCCGTGATGGTAAAGAACTTGGCACCAGTGCTGGAGCGATGGTCAGCCACACTTAAGAAAGACTCCCACGAAGAAACAAGCGAGACTGATACTCTCAGCCCTATCGATCTCGATCCTGGCGTAGATATCGTTGATTGGGTTCGTCTCAAGGAAATCTCAGAGGGAGATTCTGCCTTTCAACTGGAACTGGTACAAGGATTTATCAAAGAGGGAGGCAGCTTCATTGCCCAAGCTAAACAAGCCCTAGTCGATGAAGATTGGAACACTCTAGGGAATAAAGCTCACCAAATCAAAGGTGCAAGTGCCTCGGTAGCTGTGCAAGTGATGCCAGAGGTAGCGCGTCAACTCCGTAATGAGGCACTAGGCAACAATCGGGGAAATGCAGCTAAGTTAATCAGCCAGTTGGAGCAAATCTTAGAGCGGCTCAAAGGGCATATCGAGGTAAATCCAACGTTAGCTAAGGATTCGCGATCGACTAAGGAACTGGCAATTGAGGAAGTATTGCCCGTCCTCAGCAAGACCTTTTTAGAAGAAGGCAACTCCAATCAAACACAACGAACAAGCCTAAAGATTCTATTAGTAGAAGATACTCCCATTAACCTGAAATTAGTACAGCATCAGGTACGCCTCTTAGGTCACCAATGGAATTCAGCCGAGAATGGTCAACAAGCGCTTGAGAAATTAGCCCAGGACGACTACGACATCGTGCTGATGGATTGCCAAATGCCAGTGATGGATGGCTATCAGGCAACACAATTTTTGCGTCGCCGAGAAGGTTCAAGCTGTCATACTGTGGTGATTGGGATGACTGCTTTTGCCATGCCAGGCGATCGCGAAAAGTGTTTGGAGGCTGGCATGGATGACTACCTCAGTAAGCCTGTGTTGGTGAAAGAATTGAGAGAGATGCTGGAGCGCTGGTCGTCTGTGAGGGCAGAATTGCCCCGACTAGGGAGGAAGCCTGAAAGCCATGCAGTTATCGATCCTGCCTTAGACCCAGTGGATTGGGTTCGCCTGAAGGAGATTTCTGCGGGAGAGCCTGCCTTTCAACTGGAACTGGTGCAAGGGTTTATCAAAGAGGGAGCAACCTTCATCAACCAAGCTAAGGAAGCACTAGCGACTAAAGATTGGGTTACTCTAGCTAACAAAGCTCACCAAATCAAAGGTGCAAGTGCCTCGGTTGCGGTGCAATTAATGTCAGAAATAGCAGCTAACCTTTATAGTCAAGCCAAAGCCACTGATTACGAAGGTAGTCTTGAGTTCGTTACCCAGTTAGAGCTAATCCTAGAGCGGCTCAAAAGGCATATAGACATCAATTCGATTTCAGTTGAGGACTTACGAGCGCCTAAGGAGCTGACATCGATAGTGCCGTCGTCAGGCATCAGCAGTCAGTCTTCAATGAAACAATCCTCAAATCCCGATCCAGAACAAAGCACAAGTCTGAATATTCTGTTAGTGGAAGATACTCCGATTAACTTGAAATTAGTGCGGCATCAGGTGCAACTGTTAGGTCATCAATCAGATGCAGCGGAGAATGGCCAACAAGCCCTTGACAAGTTAGCACACAACCACTATGACATCGTGCTGATGGATTGCCAGATGCCCGTGATGGACGGCTATACTGCGACGCGAGCTTTACGCCTACGAGAAGGAACAGACCGTCATACTGTAGTAATTGGGATGACGGCTTATGCGATGCAGGGCGATCGCGAAAAGTGTCTGGAGGCTGGCATGGACGACTACCTCAGTAAACCCGTGATGATTAAAGACTTGAAAGCCATGCTAGAGCGATGGTCATTCGTAGTCAAAAGGGACTCACACAAACAAAAAAGTAAGTCCGACCAAACCAGCATCGCTCCTGCCTCAGATCCAGTAGATTGGACTCACTTACAGGAAATCTCTATGGCAGACCCTGACTTCCAGCTAGAACTGGTGAAAGGATTTGTCAAAGATGGGAAAAACTTGCTAGCTGAGGCAAAGCAAGCTCTGGCAGCTAAAGACTGGGTTACCCTAGCAAACAAAGCGCATCAAATCAAAGGTGCAAGTGCCTCGGTCGCCGTGCAAGCAATGTCAGAAGCCGCTGATCACCTACATGATCGAGCAGAAGCTAACAATCCGGAAGGTGTCTTTGAGTTAGTCACCCAGTTAGAGCAAATCCTTGAGCGGATTGAAGTATCTGTAGAGAGAAAAAAGCTCACTATTGGTTGAAAGGATTTCAGAACGGACTTCGCGTTGTGCCAGTTGCGTAAGTCCTGTTGGTCAAACGCTAACTGATAAGCCACTAATCAGGGGCATCAGCGCCTGGCAGATTTCAATTTGATGGCTGAAGGATTATTTCGATACTAGCTGCAAGGCATCCGACAGTTCAACACGTCCGTCCTGAGTAATCATAAACCCCCCCCTATCACCCCCGCACTGGGAGAGAAACTCTCTAAGCGCTCACAAATCTACTACTGCCAGTGGGTGGAGTTCGATCCATATAAATCCATAAAAATCCTTACTGATATCCCTCCCGGTCATCAGTAAATCAATAGTAGCCCCTAAAAATTCAATCTTCAACAGAGGTAAGTATTCAGGGCAACTTTGAATTTAAATAAAAGTTTTTCAAACTATGAACCGCCTCAAAAACTATTTCATCCCTCTTATTGGTGGAGTATTCATTCTCAGTCTTAGTAGTTGTACCTCTCCCCCAACTGTTGAAAGTGACAACGCTAACTTACCGACTCCTGCAACGACTAACACACCCTTACCCAATCAGCTTGATTCAACCCCCGCACCAGTTGAGAGTCAAACACCTGTTGCTAGTCAGCCTGATTCAATTCCCGCCACTCCCGCTCCAGTTCAGCAACAAAAGCCTGTTACTAGCCAGCCCTTCGCAACTGGGGCTAAGACTACTACCGCCCAAGCTCAGAACACAATCAGCCTTAACATCTATCAAGCTGACAGCCAGTGCCAAACTCTAGTACCCGAAAAGATAGCGGTGCCAGCGGGTAGTTCCGTGGATGCTGCTGTCGGAAAAGTTTTGGAAAAAGCGAGTTCTGGTGATTTTGATTTAGCGGGATATCGCGTCAACGTTAATTCTAAAAGTGGTGTCGCCACTGTGGATTTACGCCTTGCACCTAACGCACAGCGACAATTTCTCTCCCTCTCTACCTGTGAACAGTTTGCTCTTTTTGGTAGCTTACGGAAAACCCTAGTTGATAACGCACAACTGAAAATTAAAGATGTCCGCTTCACAGAGCAAGGACAAGACCTTGAGCTTTAGTTAGAGCTTAGAAACCGCTTGGCAGTTGTTCAAATACCATCGCCAAGGTAAATCAGCCCCTTTCGTTAAGCCAATCCGAGTAGTTTGGATGAGGTCAGCTTGAAACTGGGGATGACGATGTTCTAACCACAAGGGTTCACCCAGTTCCAGCACTTGACCATTGAGGCTCCGGTCAATTTGCAGGACGCGACAAAGCTTACCGGGTCCAGCGGCAATTCGATAGGGTTTTAGTGGTTCACGCAGCGTTACCCAACTAGGGACAGCGTCTAATTTCAAAGCGCGAATCAAAACAGCACTGGGAACTTCATCCAGATCTGTGACAATGTTTAGGCAGTAGTAAATGCCGTAAATTAAATAGACATAAGTACGCCCCGCTGGCCCAAACATCACCAAATTGCGTTCTGTCCGACTCCGATAAGCATGACAGGCGGGGTCATTAGGGCTATAGGCTTCGGTTTCTACAATCATTCCCCGTAGTCGTGTTCCATCAGGGAGTTGACGCACTAAAGTGCAACCGATTAGGTCAGGAGCAACCTCAGTAGATGGACGGGCAAGCCAGTTCGGCTCTACAATTTGAGCAGATATGTGAAGATTCATTATTAACTGAAATTTAAGCGTCGGCTGAACAATCGAAAAGGAGGTTCAAAACAAATGGATGTCAAACTAGTTCTAGTGGTCTTAACAGTCGTTTTTACCGTATCTGCCCTAGTTTTTGGTACTAAAAACGGATTTTACGATTCCGACAACTATCACGGTAACGGTTCTGCCCACTAAACCCGCTCACTCTAGCTCAGCCGTCAGCCAATAGCTCTCAGCACACCGCTGTCTGTAGTCGTTAGTCAAAGCTAACTTGATGGTTATCGCAGACGACCACCAAAAGCTGATGGTTAATGGCTGATTGTTGTTCGCTAATTTCTGACAACTCATGACCAATCAACGCCCAGTGGCATCCGATTCCGAGGATGACCGATTAACCTGTTTTCCCTATGGTGTCGGTCATAGCGAGGAAGGAGTTTGTTTGCTAGTGCAGATGGGACCACACCGTGTCCTCCTTGACTGTGGGCTAACTGATATTAATGCTCTACAAGCCGAAGGCAATCCACCAGCCGATTTAGTACTCTGTAGCCACGCTCATGCTGATCATGCTCAGGGGTTACTGGCTCTTCATGAAGCTTTCCCACAGTTGCCAGTCTATGCTAGCGAGGTGACAACTCAGTTGTTGCCACTAAATTGGCAGGAGTTTGCCCCGGAGGAAATCCCGAAATTTTGTCATGCTTTGCCTTGGCGATCGCCTGTTGAATTCCGTGAGGGACTGAGTGCGGAATTGTTTCCTGCTGGACATCTGCCTGGAGCAGCGGCGTTGTTACTGACTTATACCACTCCCCGTCGTAGCTATCGCCTACTTTATACGGGTGACTTTTTCCTATCTAATTCACGGCTAGTTGAGGGATTGTCCGTTGAATCTCTTAGAGGCATTCAGCTAGATGTCCTAATTGTTGAAGGCAGTTACGGTACAGCGCGACATCCTCACCGACGGCAGCAAGAAAATCAGTTAGTGGAGCGTATCGGAAAAGCGATCGCACAGCAAAATTCCGTTCTACTACCAGTTCCCACTTTGGGTTTGGGTCAAGAAATTCTCATGCTCCTGCGGAGTCATCACCACTTTACTGGGCGTAACTTAGATATTTGGGTGGATGGCAGCGTTGCCACGGGTTGTGATGCTTATTTGGAACTTTTGCCTCACTTCCCTACCTCAGTTCAAAATTTTGCCCGCCATCAACCCTTGTTTTGGGATGAGCGGGTGCGTCCGCGTGTGCGTCGGCTAGATTCAGAGCAGCGAAATTCTCTGGGTTCGTCTCCCTGTATTATCCTCACAGATGAAATGGCTGATTTGAGTAAATACAGCGCCATAAGCTCTGGTTCACTTGTTATATTAAGACCCGAACAACCCAGATATTCTCTAAAAACTGATGATTCTGAACTAAAAAGTAGTGAAACTTACCTTCTCGCCCAACATGGCGATCGCTTAGGAACGACTCAGCTAATTCATAATCTCCGTCCGCAGCACGTTGTTTTTGTCCACGGTTCTCCAACCTACCTATCTGACTTAACTGGCTTGGAAGAGCTACAAAATCGCTACCAACTCCATTCGCCCTCAGCAGGAACATTGGTAGAACTCCCAATTGGGGAGATGTTTGTCCAACCCGCACCACCATCCGATTCCAACTATGAAGGTGAGTTGAACGAACTAGGAACGGTTGTAACGATCACTCTACCCGACGCGATCGCTGCTGACCCTCGTTGGCAAAATTTTGCTGACACTGGCTTAGTGGAAGCTCGATGGCAGGGAGAAGACTTGGTGTTACGGGGATTGTCGCAACGAGAATTGCTCAGCCAGGGTAGCAATGCCAAAGTCCCAATAAATATCGACTGCTGTGGCAACTGCCGCTTTCAACGCGGTCAACGCTGCTGGAACCCCGCTTCTCCCTTGTATGGTTTTAAGGTGACACCAGAAGGTTATTGTCCTGTCTTTGAACAAGCTGAATCCCCACCAGAAAATTAAGCGTGTACCGCAATAGTTACTGTACATACCAGATAGCTATCAGCTAAGTGATCAGTTGTCAGAATTCTTCTCCAACAACTAACCACTAACAACCAACAACAAACTTAACTCAGCTTAGTCTTGATTCAAATCTTGGGAGCGTGGATGAATTTGTTCGGCTTCGGGGCAGTCATCAGACACTAAGGGTTCGGCATGTCCTCTGGGTACAGAAGCGAGTTTCTGAGTCACGGAACCGATACTTTCCAGACGAACCATTTCTTCCCAAGAACTCAGTTCGTCTTCTTCATCAGTTTCATAACGGATTGTCACTAGATCTCCTTCTATATCAACAATGCGGGCGCGTTCAATCCAACGTTGCTGATCCCGCAAGAAAACACACACCTCACGACCATCGCAACAAAGTTGATAAATCTTGCGGTGTAGCATATTTGGGTTCTCCTGAGCAGATAACTCTTCCAATACTTGTGAAACCAGTTGTTCCTTTTCCAAGAACACGGCTTCCTTGTGAACTTGACGTGGGGTTAACTGGGTGTGATTCTTCCGCGTCAAAGGAAAGACACCGCCATGATGTTCCGCTTTAACGCTTAAAAGTTTATCTTGCATCCAGCAGCAATCTTGAGAGTAAATTGACAGTACCTTCAACGGTAGAAAGCAACCTTTTACATCCTCATACAAGTGCGTAGATAGTCAATAAAACTCGGAGCAAGGCAATGGTGGAGAGCAATTTGCCCTGTGAGCAGATGAGGGACTTTGGGTAATCGATGCATCGGCAGAGGGCCGAAGCGGGTGAAGGCATAAATGAATTCCGCCATTGCGACTAGCGCATCTCTTTACCAGGGCGACAATCCTGGTCTACTGGTTAGGATGTGGGTGCCTGAAGTTCCAGACATTGCTATTGTGACATACTCCTTGCTTTAACGGCTGAGGGCAAGGGTAGAGAATATGTAATTTACATTGTCACAGTTTACTACCCTTAAGAACAGGATAGTGTTTATCTTTAGCAAATTTGGTTACTTACGGGCGTGTCAATTTTTTTCTCAACGTCACACTTTTTGAAATCCCTGTAATGTCATCAACGCTACAGTTTTCTTTAGACAACCCAGCACGCAGGGTAAACAGAGGCTTTTGCGCTTACGAAGTGCGAACAAGGGGCGCTACTGAATAGGACTTATCTCTAAAATTTTGTTACGGGTGTCAACGACCACTAGGCATTAATTGGCTTATTGCGCTAGTGTTACGCGCTTCTCGCTCAATCTGACCTGAATTAACAGCCTCATAGAGGACTGTCAGAGCTTCTAAGTCTGATGCTTCATAGCCCTTCATTTCGAGAACCTGGCGAATTAAGCCTTCAGAAGCCACACTAAGGCAACCTGTTCTAAAAGCTGACTCTACGAGCGTGCGAATCATGAAACCAGCGCGTTGATATAAGGGATTTATACTAATCTCCAATATTTCCGGCATCTGGAAATTGATTTGTGTCAGCAAATTGTTGTGATTTTTAACACTTATTATTGTGACTTAGGTCACACTTATGGAAAGGAGTAGTTGTTTGTCTCGCCCATAGGTGGTTTTGAGCTATTGCAACCAATGTGAAAGCTGAGACTTCGACTGGTATAGCAAAAGGCTCTTATGCACAGGGCAGAGGGCAGAAGGGTTTTTACTACTATGTGGTCGTTTGGGTTTTTAAATCTTTCCTAACCTTTATGGCTACAGCTATAGTTCTACGGTTGTTCCTACTAGCGTAGAAACCTAAGTGTTAAGCCTTCATAAACAGAGCAGTGGTTTTTCAACAAGAGTTTGTTAAAGTTCTGGTGCGAAGACTAAATTGTTAACCCTTGACGAGGTAAAAATACCTGTGTTTGTGATCGCTCGAAAGCAGCAACAATACGAAACCTACATACTCACTGACGAAAACGCTCAGTCTCGTCTGGAAGTCGTTCCGGAACGCGGCGGCATTATCACAAGCTGGAGTCTCCAAAGCCAAGATATTCTCTATCTTGATGGCGATCGCTTTGCGGACTCTAGCTTGAGCGTTCGGGGCGGCATCCCTATCCTCTTCCCCATCTGCGGCAACTTACCCGATAACACTTACACTCACAACGGCAAACAATACACGCTTAAACAGCATGGCTTTGCTCGTGACTTACCTTGGGAAGTCACCGAGCAAATAACTAATGACCTCGTAAGCCTTACCCTTGTCCTCAATAGCAACAACCAAACTCGTGCTGTTTATCCCTTCGACTTCCAAGTAGCCTTTACCTACGAACTCAAGGGCAATACCTTAGAAATTCGGCAACGCTACACAAACCACTCAGCTGAGCCGATGCCCTTCTCGACGGGTCTTCATCCCTACTTCTTTACCTCTGACAAGACCCGATTAGAGTTTGATATCCCTGCCTCCAAGTATCAAAATCAGACTACCAAAGAAGTCCATCCCTTCCCCGGCAGCTTTGATTTGAGCCAAGATGAGATTGATGTTGCGTTTCGTCAAGTTAGCGCTAATTTTACAAGTGCTACGGATACGGGACGAGGGTTCAAAGTCACACTCAGTTACAGCGACCTGTACTCTACCCTCGTTTTCTGGACTGTTAAGGGTAAAGACTACTACTGCCTAGAACCCTGGAGCGCTCCTCGAAACTCTCTCAACACGGGAGAGCATCTCACCGAACTGTCACCTGGAGCCAGTTGTGAGGCATCTGTTCACCTGAATGTGACTTTTTTTTGAAACGTTGGTTACATTTTCGATTTATTTGTGGTAACTTAGAAAACGGTGGATTTATTGAGTTCACCTCTTCGGGTCGCTAACTCAACGGTAGAGTACTCGGCTTTTAACCGATTTGTTCCGGGTTCGAATCCCGGGCGACCCATACAAGTCATAGCAAACGATTATTAGACCTATAAAAGAGGCTTATCTCAAAATCAATAGAGATAATTTCCTATAAATCGAAAAATATCTTAAGATTATCCTAAGAATTAAACTTGTCTAGAAATAACTAGCTGACAACTAAACCAAAAGTTAGGAGGACTATTTATGGCGCTCGTACCTATGCGGCTGCTGCTGGAACACGCGGCTGAAAACGGCTACGGCATTCCAGCATATAACGTCAACAACATGGAGCAGATCCTGTCAATTATGCAGGCTGCGGAAGAAGCAAATAGCCCAGTGATCTTACAAGCTTCTCGTGGTGCCCGCAGCTACGCAGGCGAATATTTCTTGCGCCATCTGGTTCTGGCGGCGGTAGAAACCTACCCTCATATCCCGATTGCCATGCACCAAGACCACGGCAATAGTCCATCGACTTGCTACTCAGCAATTCGCCACGGTTTTACTAGCGTCATGATGGACGGCTCTTTGGAAGCGGATGCCAAGACTCCATCTAGCTACGAATACAACGTTGAAGTCACTCGTAAAGTTGTAGAAGTCGCTCATGCAGTCGGCGTTAGTGTCGAAGGCGAACTAGGATGCTTGGGTTCTCTGGAAACTGGCGCTGGGGAAGCGGAAGATGGTCACGGTTTTGAAGGTACTCTCTCTCACGACCAACTGTTGACCGACCCTGATGAAGCCGTTGACTTCGTTGAACAGACTGGTGTAGATGCCCTCGCTGTTGCGATTGGCACTAGCCACGGCGCTTACAAGTTCACCCGCAAACCCACGGGTGAAATTCTCGCTATTAGCCGGATTGAGGAAATTCATCGCCGCCTGCCTAACACCCACTTGGTGATGCATGGTTCCTCCTCTGTGCCAGAAGACTTGCTTGCCCTCATCAACCAGTACGGCGGTAGCATTCCTGAAACCTACGGCGTGCCTGTTGAAGAAATTCAAAAAGGCATTAAGAGTGGTGTCCGTAAGGTCAACATCGACACAGATAACCGCTTGGCTATCACGGCTGCAATCCGTGAAGCCGCTGCGAAAGATCCATCTAACTTTGACCCACGTCACTTCATGAAGCCTTCTATCAAGTACATGAAGAATGTTTGCTTAGAGCGTTATCAGCAGTTTGGCACGGCTGGCAATGCAAGCAAGATTAAGCAGATGACTCTGGATGACTATGCGGCTAAGTATGCCAAAGGTGAATTAACTGCTGCTACGAAAAAAGCTGTAACAGCTTAATTTCTTGACTTGTAAGCCAACAAGCTAATTTGTATTGATGATTTGTTTGGGTAGCTTTGACAGCTACCCAATTTTTATTTCTTCTCTAGTAAAGTTTTAAAGCCTGTCTAGGGGCGATCGCTTATTTTGTTTGATAGTGATATTAAGCGATCACGCTTGAAATCTACTATTGCCAGCCAACGGTTAAAGAGTAGACTTGGATTCCAAGAAGAATGCTTCTAAAACTAGACAATAAAATCGGTTATTTGCAATACACAACTGCTTAATCTCAATGGCAATACTCTACAATCCACGGCTAATGCCTTTAGGCAGATGATTGTCTCTGACCAAAGTAGTAAGCTTCAAATTAAGCAAGTCTAAGGTAACGAGGGCATTGCTAACGATAGGACAACAAGCTCTTAGTGCAGAAGCTCTGAGGGCTTTTTTATTTGAATTGCACAAGCTAAACCAAAAGTTTACCCCTGCATTGAACAGGGGTGAAGCCAACTAATAGGACAGCAAGCTCTTGTCTAAGAGTAGAAGCTTTTATAGGGCTGATCTCCTACCATACGACCTATGTCCAATTACATACTTTAGGACTTACGCAAAATTATCCATCAAACGCTAGATGTAGTACTCCATTATTCCTTTTCCTTTGGCTTGTAAGTAGAAGCAACGTGTAAGTCCTTCAACTGCTTGAGATCAACAGCCGCCGGAGCATCGGTCAAGAGACAGCGTGCTTGTTGCGTCTTCGGGAAAGCAATTACATCCCGAATTGACTCTTCGCCAGCAAGCAACATCACTAATCGGTCTAAGCCGAAGGCAAGCCCACCGTGGGGCGGTGTCCCGTACTCAAATGCCTCAAGCAGAAACCCGAACTTGTCGTAAGCTTCTTCCGGAGATAAGCCAATTGTTTCAAAAACTTGTTGCTGTAGTTCGGGTTTGAAAATTCGTAAACTACCCCCTCCAACTTCTAAACCGTTAAAAACTAAGTCGTAAGCTTGCGCTCGTGCCGTTTTCAGATCATTCAAATCATCGGGGTGAGGAGCTGTAAATGGGTGATGCAGTGCCTCTAGTCGCTTTTCCTCAGCATTCCACTCAAACATTGGGAAATCGGTCACCCAGAGTAAGTTAATCTTATTTGGGTCAATTAGCCCCAATTCACGACCAATCACGCCGCGCAGTCGGTCTAGGGTTTTGTTAACAACGTCTGTAGGTCCTGCACCAAAGAGCAAGAGATGACCGGGTTTTGCCCCTGTGCGCTCTAGTAATTCCTGTTTTTGGGCTTCTGTTAGGTTGTCCTTAATTGCCCCAATCGTGTCGATTTCACCATCATCACGCACTCGAATGTAAGCAACACCCTTAGCACCCGCTTCACTGGCTTCTTTGAATAAGTCGCCACCTGGCTTTATCCGCACATTGGAAATGACATCATTTCCACCAGGGATTGGTAGAACTTTGACGGTACCACCAGCCGCAACAGCACCGGAGAAGACTTTGAAGCCAGAATCTTTTAGTAAATCAGAAACATTGACAAGTTCTAAAGCAAAGCGCGTGTCTGGTTTATCACTGCCGTAGCGTTCCATTGCTTCGGCGTAGGTGAGGCGAGGGAAGGGGCGTGAGATGTCAATGCCCTTGAGGGTTTTGAATATGTGACAGACTAACCCTTCATTTAGCTGGAGAATTTCCTCTTGAGACATGAAGCTCATTTCCATGTCTAGTTGAGTAAATTCTGGCTGCCTTTCGGCACGTAAGTCTTCATCCCGGAAGCAACGGACAATTTGATAGTAGCGGTCAACTCCAGATACCATTAGCAATTGCTTGAAGAGTTGCGGGGATTGGGGCAAGGCGTACCACTGACCCGGATTGACACGAGAAGGGACAAGGTAGTCTCTGGCTCCTTCAGGGGTGGAGCGAGTGAGAACTGGCGTTTCGACTTCGATGAAGTTTTGCTCATCTTCCAAGTAACGGCGGATTGCTTTGACGACTTGGTGACGCAGTTGGAGGTTTTTGCTCATGCGATCGCGTCTCAAATCCAAGTACCGATACTTCAGGCGCAATTCTTCCCGCACTGGCTCTGTATCAGCGGTTGAAACTTGGAACGGTAGCTGCTTACGGACGCTATTGAGTAGCTCAATTTTGTCAGCGTAAACTTCGACTTCCCCAGTCGGGAGTTTAGGATTTAGTGAATCATCTGGACGCGCCGTGACTCGCCCCGTCACTTTCACTACATATTCATTCCGGAGGGTTTCGGCATCATTGTAGGACTCTGGAGTGCGCTGGGGGTCACTGACAATCTGAATAATGCCAGTGCGATCGCGTAAATCTAAAAAAATCACACCCCCATGGTCGCGGCGACGGTCTATCCATCCACACAGGGTAACGGTCTCTCCAATCTGTTCCTTTCTGACTTCGCCGCAATAATAAGTTCGCATAGTTGCAAAAACACTAACTTCGGCTTGAGGATAGGGAATGCGTAAGCATCAAGCCTGAAGTCTATAATAAGCGCCATTCGGCTCACTCAGCAGAACAGAATGTAAGTCAATAGTTAAAGCTCAACCAAAAAGCTGGTTGAGCGATCGGTTATTAAACCACACAATGTGCATGCAAGGTTTAATGTTGCTATTCCCTAGCTAATCATTGAAATTTCAGATTGCCTCTCCTGGGGTTTTCAGCACATCCAGCTCAGGTTCGGCTTACTCAGATGCTGTGGTAGCCGTAGCCGCTTATGAACCTGCTTCAGATTTGTCAACGTCGCTAACGCTATATTCTTTTGAAGCTTCGTAGTCCACATCAAAATCCACTTCTGGTACTTTCTCTTTCCCTTCAACCATATTCTGAGCGGCTAACTCAGCTTCCTGTACATCAGTTTGCTTGGGATCTGGTTTCAGTTCCTCAGACATATTCAACTCCTAATTTGTATTTTTTATATTAGCGACGCTAATTCTATCAGTAGCGATCCCCATTGCCTTAGTGTCTTAAGGCATATCTTTAACCTCTTCAGGAACAAAGTTTCCTTCAATATTGCTCCGATAAAGCAAACTCTCTCTCTTGGAGGGCGATTTCAAATAGTAAACTTTGATACTCCTAAGCTTGAACACATTTACTTGCTTTGGAGAAGAATTATGAATACTCAAGAAAGTGGTAGCTCTTCAACTCGTTCCGGAGATACCAAAAAAGTAGTAGAAGCGTTTGAAGGGCTAGGCACAGATGAAAAACTAGCGCTACTCTACTATGCTTATGAAAAAATGGGCGATTCAATCACGCCAGCTGCTCCTACTGCCACGTTCCCAGAACTGGCTCCTCGCTTACTAGGCGGAGAATTTTATGATATGTCTGATGATGATCAGCTAGCTGTAATGCGAGAGATTGTTAACCGGGAAGATACAGAGCTATCTCGTGCCTATGGGGCATTGACCGAAAACAATCAACTCGTTGTTTGGTATGCCTGGGCTGTGGCGATGGGAGATACCGTAGTAGATATGCCAAGCGATTATCAAGCTACCCAAACCATCAACGATGCCCTATCCCAAATTGAAGGACTAGAATTTGAGGCACAAATCTCAATGTTGCGAGAGATAGTAGGAAATATGGGTCATAGCGACGTCAAGTCGATTCCTACTCAGGCAGAAACAGGGAAGACGGCAAGCTTATAACATTGCGTGTGACGTTGCTCGTCCTTGCTGTGTTGAGGGGCAGCTAGGGGAAAATTACCCCTACAGTTCTATTCTTTTGGCGTGCAATGCCAAAAAGTTGCACATCAGATTCTTATAAATCGAAAGAACTACTTGAGAAGTAATTAATTAGGGGTTGCTGTTTAAGCGCCCTGTAAAATACTCGTAGATAGGAAGAGGTGTGATACTTGGTTCCCTGAAAGAGCCTGGTTGAACACTCTTTTTTCTATGCAGGCTATTTTAAAGCTGTAGATTGTGAGGGTGGATGATGCGAGATCAGCTAATGCTCCCACACGATGAACAATAGGGGAGTGTCAAATCAGGAGGATATGAGTTATGACAATCAATACAGCCAAGCTGGAGAGCATTCTCCAAAATTTCGTCACTGGCGCAAGTGATGTTCAGGGAGCCGCTCTTGTCTCTCCTGATGGACTTCCTCTAGCATCCAGCTTACCGAGCGAGATGGATGAAGAACGGGTATCCGCTATGTCAGCCGCCATGCTTTCTTTAGGTGAGCGCATTGGTAGCGAATTGTCTAGAGGCTTTCTTGATCGCATTTATGTTGAGGGTGATCAGGGCTATGGCATCCTCACTAACTGTGGCGAGTATGCCGTCTTACTCGTTTTAGCAAGCAAGGCGGCAAAACAGGGCGTGCTGATGTTGGAAATTAAGCGTGTAATTCCTGAGCTGAAGGCGGCTTTAAGCTGAGGTAGCTGATGATACTCAATCGCCCCTAACAGCACACTCTGTAATTTAATTAATTGAATTAAAGCCTTCTACTCCTCAAGCAAGCTGTGGTGCGTCTCGGACTACTTCACTTTCCACCCATAGAAGGCTTAATTTTTAAACAATTCGATTCACAACTTCTTTATAGGTCTTGTGAACATTAGGCAACATCTGCGATGAGTTACTCTGAATTATTTTTGACTAATCTATCACTCGTATTATGTTGTTTTCTACAGTTTAGTTTTAAAACCGTTTTATCTGGTCAGTCTACTACTAGCTGACTCTTACTTCTGCGTCAACCTTCGGAACGGGGTTTAATATTGTATGTTTAAGTTGTTATGATAGGAAAAATTTACTTTTTTCCTTGAAAAAGAAAAGTAACATAAAGTTAATAATTCTTCGTTTTTAGTTTGAAAATAGGTAGAGTATTCTCCTAATTTCAGATGACTTGTAGAGAAAGCAGCGGAATGAGTAATGGCTATTACGAGTTGTTTAGCAGAATTTTCACTTCCAGAACTATTTCAATTTCTTGATCAAGGTAGCAAAACTGGTTTGTTGACCTTGCGGTTTCAGCCTGACAGTCAAAATCCAGAGAAAAAAATTCGTCATGCTCTAATGCATCAAGGTCGGATTGTTGCAGTGACCAATCGTCTTGACCACCAGTGCTTGCTGGCGATGATTTGTCAGCGAGGCTGGATTAGCCCTGAGGTGCTGCGTGAGCAAGTGAATCGGTGTCCGGCGAATATACCGATTGGACTTTACTTAAAGACGCAGGGCTTTTTACAACCAGAGCAGTTGAGATTGCTGTTCCATGCTCAAGTGTTACAGCAAGTGTGTGCGTTGTTTAGGCTTCGAGATGCTCGGTTTAAGTTCGACTCTAAAGCCACGTTGCCAACAACCGAAATGACGGGCTTGAGCCTTTCTGCTACCGAAGCGACGTTAATGGGTTTACGTGTGTTGCGAGACTGGAGGTCATTGGTGGACAAACTACCGGAACCAACTTCAGCCTTATCTAGGGTTGTTTTGGGTAAGCGTCACTTGCGGCTAGATTCTTTGGAAGGGCAAGTGTGGCAAATGGCGAATGGCTCACTTCCTCTAAATGCGATCGCGTCTCAACTTAAACAGTCTGTAGAAACGATTCAACAAACAGCCTTTCGGCTTATTAGTGTTGGTTTGGTTGCAGAAGTGCCAATCATCACTCCCGTTCGCAGTAAAACTTCAGAAGAAGATGTTTTAGAGTCAGCTACCTTTGACACCGAAATGACCAAGGAAAACAATGGACAAGCCCTAAGCCAGTCCTTCGTACAAAGCTTGCTTGGTTTCTTGAGGAGCAAGTAAACGTGGAAATTATGCGTCTCGTTGTTACCGGCACTGTAGGTGCCGGTAAGTCAACGTTCATTCGCTCAGTCAGTGAAATTGATGTCGTAGACACGGATCGTGTAGCCACAGATGAAACCGCGTCACTCAAGAAAAAAACAACCGTAGCCATGGACTTTGGGCGTTTGCAATTTGCACCAGGAATGGCAGTGCATTTATATGGAACGCCGGGACAGTCTCGGTTCGACTTCATGTGGGATATTCTGATTCGCCGCGCTCACGCTTATATCCTCCTTATCGATGCCCATCGCCCTGGTGATTTTCGCGCTGGTCGCCGAATGCTCACCTTTATGAAACAGCGTACACAAATTCCCTTAGTGATCGGTTTAACGCATATGGATTGTGAGGGAGCCTGGTCTGAGGAGAATGTCGCGATCGCGTTGGGCTTTGCTGACAAGAAGCACCGACCACCCTTTGTAACGCTCAATGCTAATCAAAAAGATTCTGTAATTAGAGCATTGATTGTTCTAATGCAACACTTTATGCAAAGCTCAGTTATTTAACTTTATATAAAATCTAAGCGCTTCCTTCTGTAATTACGTCAATAACGTAACAATATTAGCTAAATACAGTATCGCTGGTCACATTAATGACTTGTAATTACTACAAGACAAAGCATCTATTTTACATAAGTTAAATTTCATCAATATCCTGTTATTTTAACTACGCATTCTGTAATTGCAATTACAACGGACTTCGCTAAGATAACTGAAACTTAATAACGTTTACTTAGCAGGTCTCAAGGTATGCATCTGGATCTGGCGAACGAGCTACAGATTTCTATCGATAGATTGATTCAGGGGGTGTGGTAAGCAGTTTTACAATAGATCCATGTTAAGGATTGTTAAGATGTTTCCAGTTTGCGTTGCATAGCTAGCTGAGTGCATCGTTGACTTCGCCCACTTGTTTTCTAGCCTCCCCTTAAACAACCATGACCATTTCAGGTGCTCTATCCGACTTCTCACTACCAGAAATCTTTCAATTAATTGAGAAAGGACACAAAACTGGGTTGCTGACTCTTCGTGCTTTGCCAGATGCCCAAGATACGCAAGCACAGTATTTTTACATTTGGGTGCGCGAAGGTCGTATTGTCGCCGCAGCCAACCGCTTAGACCAGCAAGGTTTAGTTTCACTGATTGCACAACGCCAGTGGGTTAGCGATCGCGTTTTTGATAAACTTGTTCACTGGTGCTGTCCCATTAGTGAACCCTTGGGTATGTACCTCAAAGCTCAAGGCGTATTACAAGCCGAACAGCTTAAGCAGTTGTTCCAGATTCAGGTACTAAAGCAAGTCTGTGGCTTATTCCAACTCAAGGACGCTGAGTTTAAGTTTGAGCAGAATGTACACATACCACCGCGAGAGTTAACTGGCTTAAGTGTTCCAGCGACAGAGGCAGCACTGGTAGGACTGCGTGTGCTGCGTAACTGGGAAGCTTTAGCAGACAGACTGCCGGATGCAAACGAGGGTTTAGCGAGTACCATTGAGGGTCAACCCCATTATCGACTCAACGCTCAAGAGTGGCAAGTTTGGGAATACACGAAAGGTACAGTTTCGCTTTGGGTAATTGCTGAGCAACTGAGACTACCCGTTGAGACAGTTCAGCAGATTGCCTTCCGACTCATCACACTGGGGATAGCTGAAGAAGTGCCTTTAGTGGTTAATACTAAAGTGAAACAAGCCGTTGAGCCACTCCCTTCACAGATTATTGATGAAGCTAAGCAAGAGAATGTTAGTAACTCTTTTGTACAAAATTTAGTGGGATTTTTGCGTAACAAAGTTCTAACACCGTAAAGTCTAAGTCGTTGTTGTTCATTGGTAACTCAAGTAGCAAGTTAGCCAACCTAAGCCTAACTTCTGGCAGCTATCACTTCACTTCTACGATACTTTAAGTCTCTTTTTCCCAATTCCCAATTCCCAATTCCCAATTCCCAAAAACTCAGAACCTTGTACCTTACCCTTCCTCACCCTTTAGGAGAACCGCTATATAAAGTTTCTGTTCTTAGGAAACAGCAACCTGAGTCATTTCCTCTGGAGTGAGATGGGAATGTACTACTTCACCATCACGGAACCAGACAATGCGTCTCGTTAAACGTGCTACGTCTGGCTCGTGAGTTACCATAACAACGGTAATGCCAGCTTGATTGAGTTCAGTAAAGATATCCATGACTTCAGCCGTCGTGTGAGAATCCAATGCTCCCGTTGGTTCATCGGCTAACAGTAAGACAGGTCGATTCACGATCGCGCGTGCGATCGCAACTCGCTGCTGTTGTCCTCCAGAAAGTTGGTTGGGTCTATTTTTCATCCGGTTTTCCAAGCCAACTCGCTTCAAAGCCTGCATCGCGCGATCGCGTCGTTCACTAGCTGGAACTCCTGCATACACCATCGGTAACATCACATTTTCCAGCGCTGTTAATTGAGCCAACAGGTGAAATTGCTGGAAGACAAAGCCAATTTTAAGATTACGAATCCCTGCTAAATCAGCATCTACTAACCGAGAAACATCCACGTTATCCAAGTAGTAATGTCCTGATGTTGGTCGGTCAAGACAGCCGATAATATTCATTGCGGTAGACTTACCGGAACCCGAAGCTCCCATAATTGCACAGTACTCTCCCTGCTCAACCACCAGGCTGACTCCGTTGAGGGCACGAACTTCCGTATTTCCGATGCCGTAAACCTTGGAAACGTTCTCAATACGGATGATTATTGGTTTCCTTCCAGGACTGAAGTGGTCGGAGTAACGTTCAAGTTTATCTTGCATAATCTAAGAACTTCTAAGAGCAACAATCGGGTCAAGTTTCGCGGCTCGTTGCGCTGGCACTACCCCAAAAAATAAGCCAATACCACCAGAAACCCCGACAGCCATCAGGATTGCCACAGGTGAAACACCCGCTTGCAACGGTGTCACAGCACCAACGAAGAGGACACCACCTACACCAATGAGTGTCCCCAGAACGCCACCTGCCGCTGAGAGAATCACAGCTTCAATCATGAACTGAACGAGAATATCTTGCTCTCTGGCACCGATCGCTTTTCGCAAGCCTATTTCCTGGGTACGCTCGGTGACGGAGACAAGCATAATATTCATTACACCGATGCCTCCGACAAAAAGGGAAATCGCCGCAATCGCCGTCAGCATCAACGTTAATGCGCCCGTAATCGTGCCAACAATCTGTAAAAGGTCTTCCTGCGCTCTCACGGTAAAGTCATCTTCGCCAGTGATTTTGTGCCGTAGCCGCAGCAAATTCTCAACCTGAAACCGAGCGGCAGTTGTGCTTTCAGGGTCTTTAGCGGAGATTGAGATGATACTGACTTCTAGCCCATAAGGAGAAGTTTGTCCAACAATGCGATTCGCTAGTGTTGTGATTGGGACAAACACCGTGTCATCCTGATTGTCTCCTAGGAAAGAACCTTTCGATTCCATGACACCGATGACCTGGAAGGAGACATTTTTAATTCGTAGCTGCTGACCAACCGGGTCAACATTACCAAACAGTCGCTCCGCAATATCTGGGCCCAAAGCGACAACTTGGTTATTTCGTCTCACATCTTGCTCGGAAATAAATCGTCCTTGGGCAACATCAAAGCTTCTAACTGAAAGATACTCTGGTGTCGTGCCGACAACGGTCGTGCTAGTGTTTTTGTTGCGGTAAGTGATTAGCTGCCGAGAGCTGATCTGGGCAGCCACTTCTTTAACAGAAGGCACTTGAGTTGCGATCGCTTCTGCATCCTCTAGCACCAATGTCCTCGGCACCTCAAATGTTGTATTCCGGGTTTCTTGAGAGCCAGGAACAATAAATAAGACATTTGGACCAAGGGACTCAAATTGCTCAGAGGCTAACTTCTGCGCTCCCTGTCCAATCCCCACCATCGCAATTACAGAAGCATTGCCAATAATAATACCCAGCATCGTCAGACTGCTACGAAGCTTATTCGCGACCAGCGTTGTCGCTGCCATCTTGACACTTTCAACAATGTCAATGCTTCTAGAGGGCGCAGTATATTGATAGCGTTGAGGCTTATCCAAGGAAGTTGATTTCTGAGATTGGTCGTTCGGCTCCTCAAGCTTCACTCGTTATTCTCCTTTTTCCTACGGTCTTCGGGCAAATCAATAAACACCCGTTCGCCTTGCTTTAAACCATCCAGAATCTGAGTTTGGTTTTGAATCATTGACCCAATCGTCACGGGTTTAAACTTCGGTTTGTCATCTACGTCCGGCACCATCACGCCAGTTTCACCGTCCTGAGTGACAATCGCCACAGTCGGTACAACCAGAGCATTACTCACCTGTTCACCCAAAAACGTCAAGTCAACATTCATCCCAGAGCGCAGTTCTTTTTGACCCGTTACCAGTGCTACCCGCACCTGAAAAGACGTGACATTTTGCTCAACCACCGCCTCCGGGGCAACCAGTTCCACCTGACCCTGGAAAACTTTGTCAGGATAGGCATCTGCAACAACTTCTACCTTTTGTCCCGGTTTAATTTGCCCTACATCCACCTCTGGAACATTAGCAAGGATTTCCAAACCCCTTGCCAAGGCAACAATTGATGTTGAGGTTGCCGAAGCTGTGCTGGAGGCTGACGTAGTGGGCGTTACAAATGCGCCTTCTGTTGCATATTTCTGTGTGACAATCCCAGAAAATGGCGCACGAATCAGCGTATCCTGTAGTTGCACTTGCGCTGCTAGCACCTGCGCTTTTGCTGAATTCACAGCCGCTACAAGCTGGGCAATTTCTTCAGGGCGGCTCCCACTCTGTAATTGCTCTACAGCAAAACGAGCTTCTTCTACCGAGGCTTCGAGCTGATTCACCTCTGGAGCAGTTTGACTTTGCACTTGCGCCAAGCGTTGTTCAGCTTCAAAGACTGCTGCCTGTGAACTTTGGGCTTCTGTGATTACCTCATCAAATTGGTCTTGTGAGATAGCCCCCTGGTTAGCCAAAGAACGGTTGCGCTCTACCCGTGACAGTGCCAGAGCTAGCCTTGAGCGAGCTGTAGCGACTTGTGCCCTTGCCTGATCAACTTCTGACGGGTTCCCAAGTTGTGCCTGGTTCAAACGAGCTTGAGCCTGTGCTAGACGTGCTTTAGCTTGGTCAATTTCTTGTGGACGACTGCCAGCTTGAGCCTCGGCAAGACGTGCTTGCGATTGATTTAGGTCAGCTTGAGCTTTTATATATTGCGCCTGAATCTCTGCATTTTCCATCAGCGCCAGTTTTTGCCCCTGCTGTACCTGATCTCCCTGTTCAACGAAGAGTTTTGCCAAACGACCTGATGTTTTGGGGCTAAGGTTGACACTTTGGATCGGCTTTACCGTACCACTTGCCGTGATTCGTACAGTCAGGTTTTGTGATTGCGTTGGCACCGTCATTTTATCAAGGTCAATTTTGGGAGTCCTGGTGTTAATGACGTATGCCCCCGCACCACCAATTAGCAAAATGCCTGATGCAATTAGCCCCAGCAGCCAAGGGAGAGGTCGTTTGCCTTTACTGATGGGGGGAACTTCCATGGATGAGGTTTTTGAGTCAGGCTTTAATAAAGAAACAGGCATCAGTGGCTTTCTATGGAATCAGCTTGGCACTACCCGCAAGCGTCCAGTCTGTAAAGACATCCTCGTAAATAGAAAACTTTTAGCATCCGACTGGCAACTCTCTTGCTTCTCTTCCATACTACCCATGTTGCTTGATCAACTTGTCTACCTGTACCGATCGCAGGTTGTAGGGAATGCCGAATTATGGGAATTGGGAATTGGGAATTGGGAATTGAGGCAGTGACTCATTTTTCCCTCAAATAATTGGTTTTCTGGAATAGTGAATTGTAAAGTTTGGTTTGCCTGTATCTACTCCTGACTCCCGGTTTTGGTTAAAATCTCTGCAACAATCGCGCCAATTATGCGCTAACTTAGCTGAAGATTTGTTCCTTATTGTCTTTTGAGGCTGCACCGTGCCCAAACGTATTCCTTTATTTTCTATACTTGTTCTCCTGGGTTTACTGAGTGTGCAAGTGCCAGTTTCAGGACAGGCACTTTTACCCTACACCCTGCAACTCAATTCAGAAGAACTAGAACAGCAGGGCTTGAATCTCGCTCAGGATGCCGTTCAACTTGTGCGATTTCAGCAGTTTGAGTTGGCGCTACCGAGAGCGGAACTAGCGACTCAACTTGCCCCTAAGAGTTATCAAACCTGGTTTATCTTAGGAAGTTTGTATGTGCAGACTAAAGAGTTGGATAAGGGGATTGATGCTTTACAACGGGCTAGATCCTTGGAACCGAATGAGGCAGGTATTTTATTCACTCTGGGTTCAGCACATTTCCAAAAAGCTCAGTACACAACAGCGGTTGCTGAATTGGAAGCGGGGTTAAAGATTAAGCCTGATGTTCCTGAAGCGTTGTTTGACTTGGGTAATTCCTACTACATGCTCAAGCAGTTTCCCAAAGCGATCGCTCAATATGAAAAAGCTGTCTCCCTAGAAAAAAACTTCTGGCCAGCGCTGAATAATATTGGGCTGGTGAAGTACGAGCAAGGTGATATCAGAGGGGCAATCAAACAATGGGAAGCGGCGATCGCAATTGATGATGAAGCGGCTGAACCCCAGTTGGCTATTGCTGTCGCGCTCTATGCCCAAGGTGACCAGGAAAAGGGACTCTCTCAAGGAGAAGCTGCCATTCGCCTGGACAGTCGTTATGCTGATTTAGAATTTCTCAAGGAAAATCTCTGGGGCGATCGCCTTCTGGCTGATACGAAGAAGTTCCTGGAAACTCCCCGAATCCAAGCTAGCATTGGCCCAAATCAAGGTTCACCTTCACGAGAAGAAATTTCTCCTCAGTAAGGCTATTGACATTGAGACGGAATGCAAGGTGTCATAGTTTATTACTTCTGTCAAGGGGTTCTAGAGTCGCTCACAAAAATTCCCGGTGTGATAGTTGGCGCCGATTCACACCGGAAAGGTACAGCTACTATTGACACTCAGATTGCGATTGTTCTCACCTGCGAGCTTCTACCAGATATAGCAGTAGCCACGAATGTTAGGACATTAAGGGGAGAAGAGCGTTCCTTAACTAGAGCCGATTTGACCCAAAGCTGACCGCTGAAAGCTGACTGCTGATGGCTATACTGTTAAAATTCTTGCCTAACGCTCTCGCGTCTTGCCGAAATTGCGCTGTAGTAGTACATATGTACTTATAGATCCTGATTGGCAACTAGATTCTTAACTAGAGAGGATAGATACATTAGCACGGGCATGAGTAAAATAGGCGTTCTGGGGCAAGAAAGTTATGGCTCTTTAGGCAGAAGGGCAAGAATTTGCTCGACAAACTGTTGATGATCAACAACAGGTTTAGAGATGTAGCCATCAGCACCACTCTGCTTGAGGAAGTTTTCGCGATCGCCTTCCATCGCGTGAGCGGTAACCAGAATAATCGGTAGATTGGATGTTTGAGTATCAGCTTTCAACATCTGTGTAATCTTAATACCGTCCACAGCTTTACCCCGGTAAACGCTGTGGGACAGGGAAACATCCATCAAGATAATGTCAGCTGCGCCACTCTGGGCAATTTGCATAACCTCTTCTACATCTTCAGTATGCTTTACATCCAAGCCGCCCCGCTTGCTGAGAATCTTGGAAAAAACGCGAGCATTAATTGGATCGTCTTCTACAATCAGAACGGTTTTCATGGGCGTTGCTTTGCTGAAAGTCGTCTTTTTCAAACAGTGCGATTTGATAATAAGTCTGACAGGGACTTTGTAATGTTGCCATCCTTGCGGACGATTCGTCATCACATTTTGGTCAGAACATAGGAAATTCCAACTCATGGCAAAACAGCTGAACCTGCTTGCGACCGGTCAGGTCATCCCCACCGCCCTCCATGCGGAGATGCAACAGTCCTACCTTGAATACGCCATGAGTGTGATCGTTGGGCGGGCGCTACCTGACGTTCGCGATGGTCTCAAGCCAGTGCATCGACGTATATTGTATGCGATGCATGAACTAGGTCTAACACCAGACCGACCATACCGCAAGTGTGCTCGTGTGGTTGGGGATGTTTTGGGAAAATATCACCCCCACGGTGACCAAGCCGTTTACGAGGCGTTGGTGCGCCTAGTACAAGACTTTTCCTCACGCTACCCTCTTCTCGCGGGTCATGGCAACTTCGGTTCGGTGGATAATGACCCACCTGCCGCCATGCGTTACACAGAAACGCGCTTGTCTGCTATCGGCAACGAAGCCTTACTTTCAGAAATTGGTGAGGCAACCGTTGATTTTATCGACAACTTTGATAGCTCTCAGCAAGAGCCAGTTGTGCTACCCTCTCAACTGCCAGTGCTATTACTCAATGGCTGTTCTGGCATTGCGGTAGGCATGGCAACCAATGTTCCTCCCCACAACTTAGGGGAAGTAATCGATGGTTTAATTGCCCTGATTGACAATCCTGATTTAGCAGATAAGAAATTGTGGCAATTAATTCCAGGACCAGACTTCCCCACAGGCGGCGAAATCGTTGAGCTATCTGGGATTCGCGAAGCCTACAGCACAGGTCGCGGCAGTATTTTGGTGCGAGGTATTACCCAAGTTGAGGAGATTCAAAGCGGTCGTGGACGGCGACAACGGCGTAGTGCGATTGTAGTGACAGAATTGCCTTACCAGGTAAATAAGGCAGGCTGGATTGAAAAAATTGCGGAACTGGTTAACCAAGGGCGTATTGATGGCATTGCCGACTTACGCGATGAAAGCGATCGCACCGGGATGCGCGTAGTTATAGAACTCAAACGAGATGCCACAACCAAAGATGTTCTCAGGCAGCTTCACAAGCAAACTGCCCTTTCCAGCAACTTTGGAGCGATTATGCTTGCCCTCGTGGATGGACAGCCGCGCCAGCTAACTCTACGGCAGTTGCTAGAGGAATTCCTACGCTTTAGAGAACAGACCCTCACACGGGAATACACCCATAAACTAGAGCAGGATGAACGACGCCTTCACATTGTTGAGGGGTTGCTTGCCTCTCTGCGATCGCTAGATACCGTTATTGAAATCTTGAGAAATGCTCCCGATGGCACGACAGCGAGGGATTCTCTCCAAACCCGGTTAAACATTAGCGAGGTTCAGGCAGATGCGATTCTTTCCATGCCCCTACGCCGTTTGACGGGTTTAGAGCAGCAAAAGCTACAGACAGAGTTTGATGAACTCACGGCAAGCATTGAGCTATACAGGCGCTTGCTCGATAACCGCAACGAATTGCTCAAAGCCTTGAAGAAAGACTTGCGATCGCTAAAGCGCAAGTACGCCGACCCACGTCGCACGAAAATCCGACCGCTACCTCCTGAGACAGAGGAGAAAGGAAAGGAAGCAAAGGAAACACGTAGTGTACACAAAGGTAGTAACACAAAGGAGACTAAGAGTTCAAAAAGCAACACGGCTAAAACATCGTCCCCAACCCCAACCTCTAAGCCCCAGACCCCAAAGCCCGCCGAAGAAGAAGAAACTATTCTAGAATTTACGCTGCAAGGTCATGTACAACGGCAGCGTCCCACAAACGAACAACAATCGAGACGCAGTGCCAGTCATAACGCTACAGCAACCCATAAGAAAGGGGATGACGTAGTTGTGGAGACTCATGCTACGGTCACACAAGCAGAATTAGTGGTCATTACCAATGGCGGCAAAGCCTATCCCATCAAAGTCCGGGATATTCCACCAGCAGCAGGGCGGCAGGCAGGAACTCCTCTAGAGAAGTTGCTGCCTGATGCAGCACAATCAGAGACGGTTGTGGCGCATTTCCTGATGCCTGAGAACAGCGAAAGCCAAACGTTAATTTTACTGACTCAGCAAGGGCGAGTTAAGCGTCTAGAGGTTTCTGAGTTGGCTAACCTTACGGCACGCGGAACAACGCTGATTAAGCTCAAGGATGACGATCGCTTGCACTATGTAAACTTTGCTCAAACAGGTCAACAACTGGTGTTAGCGACCAGCAATGGACGAATATTGCGTTTTGAGGTGAATGACGAACAGTTGCCGCTTATGGGACGCACAGCTCAAGGTAACCAAGCTTTGCGCTTGAGCCGTCGAGAGCATCTGATTGGTTGTGCAACACTTGCTGTTGATGACCACCTCTTACTGGTTTCTGAACAGGGGTACAGAAAGCGCTTGCAAATTAGCGCCATCCGACGAGGAAATCGAGGTGCTCTTGGTACTCAAGCACTACAGTTTAAGACAGCTACAGATAGTTTGGTGGGTATAGCACCTGCTTTACCCAAGTCTGAAGTTGCATTGTTAACCAGTGCTGAGCGGGTGGTGATTTTACCGATAGATTCTGTTGAGGTAATGGGCAAAGATGGAACAGGCGATCGCATTCCTAAACTCAAGCCCGAAGAAAAAGTCATTTCTGTCACTGCAATGGAACTCTTGCAAAAATAGCTAGGACGGGCTTTTCAGCCCATCCCACTCATAGTCATTTTTTCTTGTGGGGTAGGCGTCCCGCCTGCCCAAAAATTTGATGAAAAAGACTTTTGCAAGAGACGACCATGAGCCTTTGCTCACGAACCTTGCGATGAAAATAGGTATAGGAACGATTTAGCGTTGTTTCAGCCTCCATTTTCAAGACAGGTCTAATGGAGTCTGGTAAAAAGCACAGAAGTTAAAAGAAATCTGGCATCCAAGGAGATGCACCAGCAAACAGTTTGGTAGCTGTGACACATGCTGTTTCTGTCGCCTCCAGTTGCCCTACAAGCTGCAATTGATGGGCTGTAAACAAGCCTGTATAAAGTGGTGCTAATCCCCCTACATTTAGCTTCAACTCACCCTTTCCCCCTGGAGTAACTTCACCACGTCCATTCGAGACGGACAGGATAAATTTACCGTTGTTTTCGGGTAGTAAATTGTCTTGGACTTCTAGATGTAGTTCAGTTTGAATTCCCAGTGGATAACCTCGCTTTTCCAGCGCCTTCCTCACATCAACCACTCGTAGGAACCAACGTTGTACTGAGCAAATTTTGGCGGTTTGCTCTGGCAACAGCAAAGTTAGAGGGTCAACTATTGACCCACGCCATCGAACTTTTTGGATTTGAGAGCGATGATCATTAAGGAATGCCCACAAGCTCCGTGCAGCAGCCGTTGTTAAAACAACCCAATCCCGAATCCGTAGGATAGAGCCATCTTCTGTTTGGTGCGGAGTAAAGATAACGTAGCCTTCGGGTTGGTCGGCTGAACCAATGAGATAGGTGTAAACGGCTTCTTTCTCGTCCGGCTTAGTGATTCCCTGCCAAATTGCTTGATGCCGATCTAGATATCCATTGGTAAGTTTAGCTTGCTGCTGATAGAGCGATCGCAAAACCTCCTGATTGAGGTCAGTCACAGGGTGTAAAGGTAGCAAACGCTCCTTAAGCTGAATACTTTCAGTAGGAATTTCCCAAGCGCAATAGCTGCCGCCTTGCTCATATCCCGCTTTCCGGTACAAGCGTTGAGTGGCTGGATAAAGAGCAGAGATTGGTACTCCATTAGCATGGAGTTCTTTGAGGGTGTGCTGCAATAGTGCGATCGCAGCCCCTGAACCCCGGTATTCGGGCGCGATGCCAACCGATGCAATTCCTGCCATTGGCACGCACTCAGTCCCAAACCACTGACCCATCGGGATAATTGCTAGCCCACCAGCAAGCTGCCCTGCTCGATGTATGGTACGAAAGTTTTTCAAGCCAATGCGGTTGAAGTAAGGCTCACTACTGCCGGGTGGGCTATTGAAGCACTGGTCAAGAGTAGTCCCAAGCGGCTGAGCGTCTTCTGCGTTAGAAACATTGTCGTATTCAAATTGAGGTGTCATATCATCTACCACTCAGCGGCACAGAACTCTCCCTAGAGTAGGACGAGCGATGATGGAACTACTTCACCCGATTGACTCATCCGGTTGATTGATATACCGTGCCTTGTCCGTTATCACTCTTGTGGCTTTTTAAAGAGTTATTAGTTGTTCATTTATAGCTTGAGAGGGTCAACCGGAAGATCAGGAATTCAGCTAGGGGAAGGTGATCACATTTACCTGGTTTTTGGGATTAATTAAGAGGATGGGAAAGTTGAGCCTGAGAACGTAACTTTGCCCAGTGATTCATCTAACTTCCAACTATAAATGGTTATCTTACTCAAGCTCTTGATTTTTCTATCGGCTTCGGCGGCTGGATGGCTTGTTTGGTATGTGATCAGTCAAAAGAAGCGCCCAACCTCTCACAAAGCCTCTCCATATTTGGCAAAGGAACTACTGATTTTAGTGAACGGGGATACTAACACCGCTAGACGTTTACTGAGAAACATCAATCGTACTAATCCAGGTCGTTCGGTCGATTGGTGTTTGGAAAAGGTGATTCTCGATTTGGAACGTGATCGGCGTTGATTAGCGGCGGCAAAACTCACACATAGATAGAACATTCCGCAAACGCGATCGCATTCATTACCTTCAGATACTGATTACAGAAGCAGTTACTTAGGGAGTCAAACATCATGAAAGGCGATCACATCTACATTTTGCGCGAGAAGAACATACTGACTTACCAGCATCAACAGTAACACGCCATATCTAGAGGCGATCGCTTCTTTCCAGGCTTTCAAATTCGGCGTATCGTTAATGTTGAAGAGGAAAATTGTGGTGCTTTACCAATTTAGGACTTACACGCAAGCCCCATATCTGGTAGGGGCGCAGCTGTGCGCCTCTACAAATGGTGTTTCAAGGGTGGATTTGCGTAAGTCCTGCAATTGATAGCCAAAATAGCAATATCCGAACAAATAAAACTAACTCAAGAGATGTTTAGATCTATTGAGTTAACCTTTGCATTCTTAGCAGTAAAGGTTTTAGCTATTTATACTAATCGGAGCGGCGGGATTTGAACCCACGACCCCCACTACCCCAAAGTGGTGCGCTACCAAGCTGCGCTACGCCCCGGACACATCTAATCAGAATATCATAAGACTTGTCATTAAAACAACTATCTAAAATACTTTCAGCGACTGAGCGGCTTGAACTAAATCTGGAACAGATTGAGGAAGCCAACTCCCCTCACAACGGCGTCCAGTATTCAAGATGAAACGCAGCATATAGGAATTGGGATAGCCTTCTGCTTCCATCCAGAGCAAGTCACTTTCTACCTCGCAAGCAATTTTCTCCTCATCCATCAACTCGCTTGCCATCTGGCTCATGGTTTGGGCGAGTTGCCCTAGCAATTGGCAAAAGTCGTCTAATTCCGCCTCTGTTAACTCAATTGCCCAGTCATCTCCACCAACTAAACCGTGATAGTCAGTCGCTTTCGGGTTCCAGCCAAGACGCCAACCAGCGCCTTTTTTGACTAAACGTTCCATAAAGTCCTCGCCATAGCGACTGAGTAAACTAACTGCACGCTCCTACGACAGTGCTAAGGCATAAGCAATCGAGCATCTCCCGGTTGAGGGAGTGACGGCGTAGTTGCAGGATTAGTCGTTGTTGCTGGTGGTTTAGGTGAGGCTGTTGGTGCCGAGGCTGGTGTTTCGTTGGTAGTGTTGGGAGTGAAGACACTGACGAGGGCATCAATCAAAGCATCCCGTTCAGCACGAGTTAGCTTTTCAATCACAGCGCGATCGCTTTCCATCGGATTTTCCCGTAAAGTTGTAGCACCGGGATATGCCGATTCCACTAGATACTCATGCGCTCCCAAATAGTCCGCTAACGTCAGCTTCCAATCAAAACGGAAATTGGGAGGACGGCTTTTCACATAGATGTGATATCGAATTAGGCGACTCACCAACGTATTCTCCGACGCTACCGCACCCGTCTCTTTACTGACATACTGGTTTTCCAAAGGCAAGTTCGGTAAGCGTTCATACACTTGCCGCCACGCATCCTGGGATCTAAAAGGCTGAGCAGTAGCTGAGTCTGAGCCAATCCAGTTAAAAATACCTGAATCCTTTACCTCAGCCTTCCCCAGAAAAAAACAGAAGCCAGTTAGCGTGGCAAGGGTCAAGTGCAGTGTAAGCCGGAGTGGTTTACCTTTTCGTATCGCTTTGAGCATTTTGGGCACGAGAGCGATTGTTCAATCTTCCAAAGCTAGGGTTACTTTAATCGTCTAATCACCAATAATTTCTGGTTGTGTCAGTTCATCAGACATCTCAATGATTGCCCGCAGCACGGGCTTCATCATCGGGTCATCAATATTTTCAAAATCTTCATAGCGGCGGCGTTTTGCACGATTTGCCACTTGCACGGTAATCCGATAACGATTGGAAGCTGCACCGATTAGCTCCTCAGCGCGGTGCATAATTTGGCTTGAGTCGAACTGATAACGCTTATGCAGCATAAGTTGTTGTGGAGATTGTGAGTCAGGGAGAATGCAACTAGCAATTAGCTATTCGGTTTTAGGGACTAACGGCAGATTGCATCCTCCAGTTTAACAGCATTGACGTTGGCTCAGCTTGGCACGGCTTTTTAACAGAAAGCAAAGCTCTCTATAAAAATAGAGCCAGGAAAAAAAAGATTTGATGAAGTTCGCGCTATCCCAGATGCATGACTTGAGGATTACGTCAATAATTTAGAGGCAGGTATTTGGGGAGGCAAAAACTAAAAAGCTCGGTCTGATAATGGTTTCGGAGCTAGTGCTACTTCTGGTTTGGAAAGGTCTAAAAACGATAAGCTCTCTTCGACATCCTGACGCTCTTGGCTGGGCGATCGCATTTAAGAAAAACCTGCCTAAATGAAGAGCCATCAATTGTCTTTAAGGGCAGATAATGGCGTACCATTATGGAAATTTGTAAATATGTCGAGTTGTTAACAATCAACTGACTAGGTACTATTGTCTATGCAAACACTTGTTGCTTCTAGCTTTCAGCCATTCCATCAAACCCATTGCCAGCCCCTAAAGCTAGTTGTTCTAGGAGATAGCCTCATTTATGGATTTGGTGACCCAGAAGGCGGCGGTTGGGTAGAGCGACTGCGACGCCAGTGGATGTTACCCGATAGTCCCGGTCATGTTCTTTACAATCTCGGTGTCCGAGGTGACGGCGTAAAGCAAGTACAAGAGCGTGTTGAACAAGAGTTTCGCCACCGTGGTGAACTAAAAAACCGTGTTCCCGATGCAATCATCCTTTCTGTAGGTGTAAATGATTCAGCACGTCTTGGACGACCTAACGGACGGAACTACACAGAATTTGGCACGTTCCAGGCAGAACTCGAAAACTTACTAGACCAAGCACAGCGTCTGTGTCCGGTGTTTTTTGTGGGAATGGTGCCAGTGGATGAGGCGAAGATGCCATTTCTCGATTGTTTTTACTACAATCACGCTGATCAGTACAGCTACAAAGAAGCAACCCGCATCGCTTGTCAGAGGCGCAAAATTCCTTACCTCGATATTTTTGATACCTGGAAGGCGCGTGGGACAGATTGGTGCCTCAAGCAACTCTCTTCAGATGGTCTTCATCCTAATGTGGCTGGATACAAAGCCCTATTACAGGATGTCCTGACTTGGCAAGCCTTATCCGAACTCGCTACGCCAAGCTTAGCGACAGCCTAAACTTTCCCGCGTCGAGACACCCGTTACTGGATTTACACCACTGGCGCGATCGCAAAGTAGAGAAACTTGATAGCGGTCAATAATCGCATCCGTAAAATCTGCACCAGTAATCTCGGCATCATAAAAGCGAGTGCGCGTCATCGTCGCTTCCGTAAAAATGGCGTTGGTCATCTTGGCATTGTCCAACGTCACCCGATCTACCAGTGCGCCAGTAAGATTTGCTCCCTCTAAGTTTGCGCCGAGTAGCACTCCCATTGTCAGGATAGCGTTAGTGAGGTCAGAGCCTTGGAAGTTAGTACCTCGCATCTCCGCTGACACGAAAACTGAACCGACTAAATCAAGGTTTGAAAAGTCGCGGTTGTTTAAATTGGTATTGGTGTAGTTAATGCGACTCTCTTGAGCATAGGCAGGAGTAGCGCTTAGTAGTACCCATAACCATGCCAGACCGAGAACTAAGATTAGTCCCAGTAAACGTTTTAAGAAGGTCTTAATCGCTTTAAAATCAAAAAGTTTGAACAGTAGCATTCTTCTTAGGTGCAAACTCAACTATGGGTAAGGCAGTAATTTAAAACTATTGTCTCATTGCCATTGCGGTGAGTGCATACTGCTCAAGTTCTGCTGCACGGTGTGCCGCTGTATGTTCTGCTAGGACACGAACACGGGCGCGATCGCCTATTGCCCGACGTTCTTGTTCTGGTATTTCGCGCAAATATCGTAAGATATCCGCTGAGGAATCGGCGACAAGAATCTCTTTACCAATTTCAAAGATAGTATCTAAACCATCCCAGTAGTCGCTGATGATCGGAATAGCACAAGCCGCTGCCTCGAATAGGCGCACACTTGGCGAGTAGCCAGAACGAACCATGTCAGCGCGTGTGATGTTCAGCGTGAACTGCTGGGCATTGTAAAACGAGCAATGTTCAGCAGGTGGCAGGTGTTCAATGCGCTCAACATTAGGCGACCAGTCAATAGTGCTAGGGTACTGTGGCCCCGCGACAACAAAATGACCTTCTTTCCAGTGACGCGCTGGTTCAAGCAAAAGTCGCTCCAAAGTTGGTTGTCGGTCGTCGCTATAGGTGCCCATGTATCCAAGGTTCCAAGTTTGATGACACTCTTGGGGATAATACAACGCTGGGTCAACTGAACAATAGAGCACTCTTGCCATGGGAGAATCGTACTGCTGTTCAATCCGCTGTAGCGTTGGACCACCCGTAAACGATAGATAAAGGTGATAGCGGGGAATTAGTGCGAGTGAAAGATATTCTGTATCACCTCGTTCTAGCTTTGCCAACGTGACTGGTGTGTCGATGTCGTAAAACGTTGTAATTCCCTGTGCAGTTGTTGTAACCCACTCTCCTACTGCCACACCTTCAGGCACATACGAACCAACCATCACGAAATCCGCTTCACGCACTGTTTGCGTAAAACCATCTTTTAGCTCATCAAGACTTGAATAGAGCTTCGTGCAACCATAGGGAGGATTGGGAAGGTCGCGGTTAGCAGCATACCAAGGCACATCCCGCTCTAGAAATAGGACATCCTGACCTCGTGCAACCAATTCGCGCACCAGTCCTCGATAGGTTGTTGCGTGTCCGTTTCCCCAAGAGGAAGTAATTGATAATCCCAGGATGACAATTTTCATTTCAAGTTGCGGTACAGATGTCGAAATCCCCCTAGCTTGAGGATTTAGTGAGCAAAATTCTTACAATTGTTCAAACACTACATCTTCATAAACTGCATCTAACGTTCCCTCAAACTCTATACTGTCGAGTCGAAATGAGGCCTGTTCCGGCGTGTAGAACTGCAAAACCCACAGCCCTTCATCATTGCGTCGGAAGCATTCAACACGCTGCCGCTTGGTGTTAATCAGGACATACTCGCGTAGACTTTCTAGGGTTTGGTAATCGACAAACTTGTCACCTCGGTCAAAGGCTTCAGTAGAATTAGATAAAACTTCGACAATAAGAGTAGGGAAGCGCTTATAGTTAGGTGTTTCCAGGTCACGAGGGTCGCAGGTGACTAGGACATCGGGATAGTAGAACCGATTGAGAGTTTCAATTCGCGTTTTCATGTCCGAAATGTAAACGCGACAGCCAGAACCTCGGACATGGCTACGGAGAAGCGTGGCAAGGTTGAGGGCAATGGTGACGTGGGGATCGCTTGCCCCAGCCATCGCATAGATTTGCCCGTCAATGTATTCGTGTTTGATGGGGCTTTGTGCCTCTATCTGGAGGTACTCTTCGGGCATAAGGTAGGGCTGTTGGGGAGAGGCAATCATGGTAAGAATTTTAAGGGTTAGATTATGAACAAGAAAAGGCAGATGGCAGAGGGAAGAAGGGATTTATCCCAATGCTGATAGCAGAAGTTTCCCTTTGTCGTTTGTCCTTATCTCTTATCTTCTAATTTGCCCCTGCCATTCAATTTTTTGCTCCGTAGAGCGTCCAGCAAAAGAGCGAGTTGCCACTAACTCTATCTCAACGGCGACTCCGGGTTTGAGAAATTCTGACTCAATTGGCAACTTACCGAGATTAAGCGTAAAGCGATTGTTGTTGCGGCTGACTAACTCAGCAGGAATATTGCCTTCGTATCGGGTGCGATAATCAGCATTGCTGCTGAAGCGATCGCTTGCTCTGGCTGCACGATACTTAATTTGGAACTGAGTGGCAATCAAGTCAGACTTTCTCGCCCGATCTATTAAGGCAAAATTGAGTTCAGACCCACTCCCGGAGAAATCAGCCCGTGTTAGCTGCGTTGCTTCACTTTTGAGGATGACATTAGACGCAACAAATTGAGTTACCCCACCCTGCTGTGACAGCATCCCGTCAACCCAAACCTCTTCAGGAAAAGTAACCTTGACCTGTTTATCGTCTTCTAAACTAATATTCACCGTTTGACCACTGAAATCACTCAACGGTCGTCCTGCATTCCAAACGAGTTGAAACGAACTTTCGATGCGCTCAATGAACTCACGATATTGATCAGCAATTACAGAACCCGGTGCTAATAGGGAAGCTGCACCATTGCGAGTTTCCCACTTATTTTTCGATAGGGCAAAAACGCGATCGCTCACTTCCGGCATCCCCAGCGTAACCGTTGGGTTATCCGGGGCAAGTGCTTCAGTACGATTCACCAAACTCAAACTTCCCAAGCGTCCATCCTTCCCAACTGCTCCATTTGACCCATCTTCACCATCATTGCCATCTCTGCACTCGAACTCACGATTTGTGCAACTATAGCCAGGAGTTCCTGGAGTACCCGTGCAAGTTTGCCGTACCCAGTTCCGTTGGCGGCAGTTGCAACCTTCACCCCCATAAGCGCCGCGCCCAGACTGTCCTCCTCTTCCACCATTGGCTCGTACCGCAATTTTTTTCAAGTCTGCAAGATTGGTGTAATGGATGGTCAACGCGCCACCATCACCACCATCACCACCATTCCCCCCGTTCCCGCCTTTACCTCCATCAGCCGCACGCACGTCATACTCTACATCGCGTGGCTGTCTCTCACAATCCGCGTTTTCGCCACTCAAGCCATCTTCACCGCTTGAACCGTCTTCGCCTGACAAATCCAGATTCAGCGGCGAACCATCTGCAAAAATTGTTTGACTTTGACCATCTCGACCACGTTGACCCGTTCGTCCATCCGAGCCATTGCGACCATCATTGCCATATTCTCTAATCTCCGCACTCCAAGCCAATAATGGACAAAAAATTGATTTGGAGGAAGGGGGCAGAAAGTGAGGGAACGTCAGAAAGACCAGAAACAACGACAGCTTACTTAAGAAACGCATTTGCATCCGATATAACCGTGTCCGCAATTTGAAAAGCGTTAGACAGTTATCAATTAACTTAGGTTGAATGGCACTGACTTAAGAAAAATTGGTGAGCGTTTAATTCCCATTACCAACTGCATCACCTACCCAAAAAACCTTGTGCAGGGGGTCTCTAGGTAGGCACTCCGTCCCCCAGAAGGGGGTTTGGGGGTCTTCCCCAAGTCCGGGTTCTTCTAGTGAGCCACTATTTTTACCTAAAGTTCAGTGTCATTCCCCTAAGTTAAAAGCTAAAAAAAAGAATACTACCAATACTATCCACCACTAAATTGCCTACATAGTTCTTCAATCTCCTTATCCTCCAGCTTGCGAAATAAGGGAGGTGGCACATCAAATGGGTGACCTGGAACTAGCGCATCCAGATTTACAGCATCACTAATCTTCCTCATCCTGTCAGCTTCCGACAAATGCAGAGCATCAAAGAGCTTTTGGGATGTAAAGGGAATAAACGGAGCAGATGCGATCGCATAGAGGCGGATTAAATTAATACAAGTCCGAATTACCAAAGCCGCTTCTTCACGATTTTCCTTAATTAAACTCCAAGGCGCTCGTTCGTCAATGTACTGGTTCCCGACTGACCATAAGGAGTGCAAGGCTTCCGTTGCCTTCCTAAATTCCATATTCCCAATCAGTTCGCAGAGTGTTCCAACAAGTTTTTCGCAGGTAACTTGTAACTGTTGTTCCCGTTCACCTGGAAGCCCCCCTTCTGGTACCGTTGAGCCAAAGTGCTTTGCCGCGAACTTGAGTCGGTTGACAAAGTTACCCAACGTATCAGCAAGCTCCTTATTCACCTTAATTTGTAACAACTCCCAAGTGAATGCCGAATCAGAAGACTCTGGTGCCATAGACATCAGACTGTAGCGCCAATAATCCGGAGGGAGAATCTTAATTGCTTGGTCTAAAAACACTCCCCGTTTCGCACTAGTTGAGAATTTCCCACCATAGTAGTTCAGCCAATTGAAACCCTTGATTTGGTCAGCCATCTTCCAATGTTCTCTTGTTCCAAGAATCATGGCAGGCCACATAATCGTGTGGAAGGGAAGGTTGTCTTTAGCCATAAATTGCACGTACTTGGTATCTTCTGGACTACACCACCAAGTTTTCCAATCGTCCTCTTTTGAGTTCTCTACTGCCCATCCCTTCGTCGCTGCAATATAGCCAATGGGAGCATCAAACCATACATAAAACACTTTGCCTTCAAATCCCGGACGAGGGACAGGTACACCCCAACTCAAGTCACGAGTAATACAACGGTCTTGAAGCCCCTCATTCAGCCACTTCATTGCAATAGACTTGGTAAGATTAGGCCAATCCCGATTTTCATCAACCCACGCTCTTACCTCATCGCTCAGGAGCGAAAGCTTTAAGAAAAGATGTTTAGTTTTTCGGACTTCTAAGTTCGTACTTCCTGAGACAGCCGAACGTGCCTCGATTAACTCAGTTGGATCTAATACAGATGTGCAATTCTCACATTGGTCACCCCTAGCTGAGTGATAGCCACAACGAGGACAAGTACCGACAATATATCGATCCGGTAGAAAACGGTCATCGTCAAGGGAGTACATGAGACTGATTTCACGCTCCTCCATAAAACCATTTTTGTCGAGGCTCTGATAAAAATGCTGGGTTAATTCATGGTTTTGAATTGAGGAGGTTCGACCAAAATAGTCAAATGACAAACCGAGTTTTTGATAAATATCTGCCTGTCGTTCGTGCTGACGAAGGCAGTAGCTTTCTACATCAAGTCCGGCTTCCAAAGCGGCGAGTTCAGCAGGTGTGCCGTGTTCATCAGTCGCACACACAAAGAGAACCGTTTCCCCTTCCTGTCTCAGGAAACGTGCATAGACATCTGCGGGAAGCATAGAACCGACAAGGTTACCCAGGTGCTTGATACCGTTGATGTAAGGCAGTGCGCTAGTAATTAAGTACCTCATGTATCCTCGCCTTGAGTCTGACTAGCTAATTTAATTCATCCAGTGGGTTATCTGCAAATCTACGGGTTATGTGTCCTCTTGTTAGGATTCACAAGACGTAGGCGCTAAGTTTCCAAAAATGTAACCTATCCAACCGTGCGAAGGCTTGGGTGCCAGATTAAGAACACCCACTACAATGCCAATACAACCATGAAGCTTGCTCTTTTCTGTTCCCGGTTGACTACATGGGATCGGTTGAAGACTCTATGTTTAGTCGTTGGTTTGCTCAGCCTGACGGCGTGTCAATCGGTGCCAAGTAGTGCCCAAGCACAAAATCCTGCATCTCTACCTAGAACTCTCACGGTTTCTGGTAAAGGAAAAATCACCATTCCGACAACCCTAACGCAAGTCCGCTTAGGCGTTGAAGTTCAGGGTAAAACTGCCCAAGAAGTACAACAGCAAGTCGCAAAGCGATCGCAAGCTGTGGTAGAACTCCTGAAATCCCGTCAAGTGGACAAACTCGAAACGACAGGTATCAGCCTTAACCCTAACTATAGTTATCAGGGTGGTAAGCAACGCATTAATGGCTATATCGGCACCAACACGGTGAGCTTTCAGATTGATACCGAAAAATCTGGGACGCTTTTAGATGAAGCGATTCAAGCCGGAGCAACACGCATTGATGGTATCAGTTTTGTGGCAACGGATGAAGCGATCGCCCAAGCACAGCAAAAAGCAATCAAACAAGCGTCTGAAGATGCCAGAAAGCAAGCTGACGCGGCTCTCGGTGCCCTCAATCTCAGCCAACGTGAAGTGATGGGCATTCAAATCAATGGAGCTAATCCACCTCAGTTACAGAATTATGCTTCTCCTGCGGTGCTGGCACAGATGCCAACTGACAGTGCTAAAACACCCGTTGTTGCTGCCCAGCAGAAGGTTGAGCAAACTGTTACTCTGCAAATTCGTTATTAGACCTTTTGCAAAAGCGATCGCAAGGATAGCTGATATCTCCTTTTAGAGACTGGACACTCGCTTTTAGTGCTTCTAACTCCTCCTCCATTTCAAGAGCAGCGAAGTTTTGTTCTACGGGATCACGTCTCTGTGTAGAACTGAAACACGGACTGATGCAGGAATATGGCGCGATCGCGTTTCTTGATTTGGCTTAGGTTTTGATTTGGATCTAGTAGCAGTAGATTTTTTAGTCTTTCGCTTTGGAGTTTTATCAGCGTTTTGACTGTTAGCCTGATCGATCAGATCCCGAAGTACACCTCGTACCAGTTTTTGCAATGGATTAGGTGATTGTCTTGCCATTACTTATCAAACAACTTCTTCAAACCGTAGGCTGCCAGCCCAACAACTGCACCAGCAGTTCCAGCTAAGGTAGAACTTCTTGTGGTTTCGGACTACCCGTCAATTCGGCTTTCATCCGTGCCAACTCATCATCAACATCGCTGCCGGACTCTAGCTCAGCAAATTGCTGTTCTAAGTCATTTCCTGTCAATTCATACGCAGCTTGAGAACGAGCTTCCAGCTCTAAAACTTTTTCTTCCATTCGCTCAAAAGCACCCATCGCGGAGCTAGTACCTAGTCGCCTGATGCTACTTTGCCGTTGTAGTTGAGCCTTTGCCGCTGCCAACCTTGCCTTAAGTTCATCTCTTTTAGTCTTGGCTTGCTCCAAGTTTTCCTCCATAGCCCTAAGTTGGCACTGGAGGGGGTGAGAGCGTTGCTGCTTAAGCTGTCCTTTTAGCGCCTTGGCTGTTTCAGCCTTGCTCTTTTTACAAATGAGTGCATGACGAGCCAAATTTTCATCACCTTTTTGTAAAGCAAGTTGAACGCGCTGCTGCCACTTATCCACCTCAGCTTGAGCTTGTGCGTACTGTTGTTGAGTACGTTTTTGCAAGGCAACGGCTTTGACAACAGCTAGACGCAACTGCAATAAGGCTTCCTGCATTTGGGCGATCGCTCGATCCAGGCATTCTTCCTCATCCGTGCCTTGTTCAATGAGTTGATTTAAACCATAAGCCCCAAGTCCAATAACTGCACCAGCAGCAACAACAGGAGCCATACCAATGCCTACTGCCGTGCCAGCTACAGCTAATCCCATTCCACCAACAACAGCAGAAACTCCGGAACCACCCACTGCTCCCAGTGCTGCTGCACCTAATGCCGAGGCATCTCCCTCTTCTATCGCCTTTTTTGCACCATAAGCGGCTGCACCAGCAACAGCACCAGCTCCAGCAACCAGTGTCGAACCGATCGCCATACCAGTTCCAGCTACGAGTAATCCCATCCCGCCGAATGTGGCGGAAATACCAGCGCCTACCGCTGCTCCTCCAGCAATCAATGCTGCACCTTCTCCTGTGTCGTTGCTGGAATCTTCGCACTCAGCGTTATTCAAATTAGCTCTGACTGTGAGGCTAACACGGTCAAACAGTTGTCCCATTGCTTTTATTCGTCTACAGGTAAAATAGTTGCGGTAGCGCGATTCCCGATTCAGATGAGGTTGACACCTTGAGGCTGAGAGGGTGTCAATAACTTTTAATATCTGGTTGTAAGCAGCTTTCGCGTTTGCGGATTGCTAATGCTCTGAAGCCCTCTCCACATTATCTATATGATTTGCGATCGCAGCCTTGAGAAGCTCAAACAATTCATCAACTCTTTTTTTCCCTAGCGATAACATTTGAGTCATTTTTAACGTTTGTTCGCACATCGTTAAGCTGGCACTCGCCCTCTGTTGGTATCGTGAGAAAATTGACCTGAGTTTTAAGAGACGACGTTTCAATGACTGCCATAACTCCCGATTCTGCCAAGCATAAAAAAGCTAAAGCCATCAAATCCTCCAGCCGCCGTCCTGCTAAGGAACTGTGTAGTGAGTGTGGACTTTGTGATACATACTATATTCACTATGTCAAGGAAGCTTGTGCCTTCTTAAACCAGCAAATTGCCGAACTCGAAGAACAAGCCCACGGCAGAAGCCGCAACCTAGATAGTCCTGATGATTGGTACTTTGGTGTCAATCAATCCATGATGGCAGCGCGGAAAACTGAGCCAATTGAGGGAGCGCAATGGACAGGTATTGTTAGCAGCATCGCGATTGAAATGCTGAATCGTGGTTTGGTTGAAGGTGTCGTCTGTGTCCAAAATACAAAAGAAGACCGCTTTCAACCGATGCCAATCATTGCTCGTACTCCAGAAGAAATTCTAGCCGCACGGGTGAATAAGCCGACACTCTCGCCTAACCTTTCCGTGTTAGAGCAAATAGAGCAATCTGGGATGAAGCGATTGCTGGTGATTGGCGTTGGTTGCCAAATCCAAGCCTTACGAGCAGTTGAGAAGCAACTAGGTTTAGAAAAGCTCTATGTTTTGGGGACTCCCTGTGTTGATAACGTTAACCGTGCTGGGTTGCAGAAATTCCTAGAAACCACCAGCCGTTCCCCAGAGACTGTTGTGCATTATGAGTTTATGCAAGACTTCCGGGTTCACTTCAAACATGAGGATGGTTCAGTTGAAATGGTTCCCTTCTTTGGACTAAAGACGAATCAATTAAAAGATGTGTTTGCCCCCTCTTGCATGAGCTGTTTTGACTATGTAAACTCCTTGGCAGATTTAGTCGTAGGCTACATGGGTGCGCCTTTTGGCTGGCAGTGGATCGTAGTACGCAATGACACTGGACAGGAGATGTTAGATTTGGTGCAAAATCAGCTAGAAACGCAGCCCGTGATGTCAAAGGGAGACAGACGTAATGCTGTACAACAGAGCATCCCCGCTTATGATAAGGGCGTTACCCTACCCATGTGGGCAGCCAAAATGATGGGTGTGGTGATTGAAAAGATTGGTCCTAAAGGTTTGGAGTATGCTCGGTTCTCAATCGACTCTCACTTTACTCGCAACTATTTGTATGTAAAGCGTCATCACCCAGAGAAATTGGAGGCACATGTGCCAGAGTACGCTAAACGAATTGTTGGGCAATATCAACTGCCAGAATCTTAAGTCCTTGCAAATGATTTCAATATTTTTTGCTCTCTTGAAAAGTCACAGGACTTACGCAAATCCACCGTTTAACCACCATTTGTAGGGGCACTCTACCAGATATTGCACTTGTGCGTAAGTCCTAAATCATTATTAGTTCTTTTTGGACAAGCACCAGAGATAAGCAAATGACAAAAATCAACTATTGAAGTTTCGGGAGGACTCATGGAACTTGTGTTTCGTGAACATCTGAGGCGAACAGTGGCTTAATACCGTTTCAGGATGAGAAAATACCAGATTCCCTTAACCTCCCAGTGCTAAGGTAGGGTGCTGTTGAGCAAAGCTTTTGTTGTTTAATGAAGCCGTTGCTTCAAACAAGAGGAGGCAGAGGTACAGATATGGGAAATGTTAAGGTTGCAGAAAAATCAAACCATGTTATGACCTCTCCTTCGGGAATCTTCTAACCTTCTTATGAAGCAGCAAGAATTGCCGATAATCGGCTGGCGGGAGGAACTTGCTTTACCTGAACTTGGGATTTCACAGGTGAAGGCAAAAATTGACACAGGCGCACGTTCATCCGCTTTACATGCTTTTGATATCCAGATTTTCGAGCGTAGTGGGATACAGATGGTTAGGTTTAAGGTGCATCCCTATCAACGGGATACTCATCGCACTGTAATGGCTGAAGCTGAACTTATCGACCAACGAGAGGTTCGGAATTCTGGTGGACAAACTCAACTTAGACCTGTTATCCAAACTCCTGTAGAGCTGAATGGCTATACTTTCCCAATTGAACTAACTTTGACGAATCGAGATGTGATGGGTTTCCGGATGTTGCTGGGGCGTCAGGCTGTGCGTAAACGTTTTTTGGTAGATGTGAGTCGGTCGTTTCTGCACAGTCCAAGTGGGAACAACAAACTAAAGAGTAAAAATCAAAAGTAACGATGAAAATCGCAATTTTATCGCAGGATGCTTCGTTATACTCCACTCGACGCCTCAAGGAAGCTGGGGAAGAGCGAGGACATGAGATACGGGTGATTGATTACTTACGTTGCTACATGAATATCACGTCTCACAAGCCGAGTGTGATTTATCAAGGCAAACCCTTGGAAAATTTTGATGCGATTATTCCTCGAATTGGGGCATCGAAAACGTTCTACGGGACAGCCGTTGTGCGGCAGTTTGAAGTAATGGGTGTCTTTACGGCAAACGAATCTCAAGCGATTTCTCGCTCCCGTGATAAGCTGCGTTGCCTCCAGATTCTCTCCCGCGAAGGCATTGGTTTACCTGTAACTGGTATTGCTCACTCTACGCAAGATATTGATGGTTTAATTGATACGGTTGGCGGTGCGCCTGTTGTGATTAAGCTATTGGAGGGAACTCAAGGAATTGGGGTGGTGCTTGCGGAAACCCACCATGCAGCTAAGTCGGTGATTGAAGCATTTCGGGGATTGGATGCGAATATTTTGGTGCAGGAGTTTATCAAAGAAGCAGGAGGCATGGATATTCGCTGTTTCGTCATTGACAACAAGGTGGTTGCCTCAATGAAGCGGCAGGGTGCCCCAGGTGAATTTCGCTCCAACCTTCATCGAGGTGGAACACCTGACACAATAAAGTTGACACCAGAGGAACGAAGCACAGCAGTACGTGCGGCGAAAGCGATGGGGTTGAGAGTGGCAGGTGTGGATATGCTGCGCTCAAATCACGGTGCAGTGGTGATGGAAGTCAATTCTTCACCCGGACTCGAAGGGATCGAGAAAGCGGCGGAGGTTGATGTGGCAGGAAAGATTATTGAGTTTTTAGAGAAAAATGCACTTTTAGGAAAAACACGCGATCGCATCCAGTATTAACACGATGATTATGAGTTTTATCTCAAGGTAGAGATATCGCTTCATAATATCTTCACAAATTAACCGTGTAAAACCCACGATCTCTTAACCGCTGGTTCCGGAAACATTCAGGAGTCACTAGAAAGAGGAATCTAGATGTAAGGGAGTCTGGCAGGAAGGAGTTTGGTGAAGACTAATGCAAGCCACCCTGTTGTGGGAAAGTTTCTGAACGGGCGTTACAAAATTGTTCAAGTTCTGAATGCCGGAGCATTTGCACAGACCTATATTGCTGAAGACACTTGGCTTATCGGCAATCCTCAATGTGTGGTCAAGCACCTTAAGCCGAATGGCGATCATCCTAAACAATTGCAAGTTTGCAAGCGTTTATTCACCAGTGAAGCCGAAATACTCAAGAAGCTGGGTAAGCATGACCAGATTCCCCAACTTTTAGACAGCTTTGAAGAACACCAAGGGTTCTACTTGGTGCAAGAGTTGATTATTGGAGAATCATTAGTTACAGAACTCCCAATTAGTAAAAACTGCAAGAAACGCTGGAGTGAAATTCAGTGCGTTGAATTATTGCAAGACGTTTTAGGTATTTTAGAATTTGTTCATAGCCACGGCGTCGTTCATTGTGATCTCAAACCCAATAATTTGATTAGACGCGCCTCAGACGGCAAACTGGTTCTGATTGACTTTGGTGTTGCTTATCAAATTCCTTCTACTCAAGCCAAGCTAAGGGCTATCCCAATCCAGTTCTCAATTGCATCTGTAGCTATTCACGGCTTAGGCTACATTCCAGCCGAACAGTTTAGCGGTCAGCCCTATCCCTGTAGTGACATTTATGCACTCGGCATGATTGCCATTGAGGCACTAACGGGTCTGAATCCCATGCAATTGGGAATTGATTCTGAGAGTGGGGAAGTTAGCTGGCAACAGCAAGTATCGGTAAGTAACCCGATGGCTTGTGTGATTAATCATATGGTGCGCTATGACTTCAAAGAACGCTATCAATCAGCAACAGATGTCCGAGTTGTACTAAAAAATCTGGCAATTAAGAATCAGGAGCAAGGTGTGAGAAAAGATGAATTAGACAATGCGTTGATTGGTGAGTCTTCTTCAGAATTAAAACCATTAATTACGCCAGTAGATAGCGAGTCATTAAATTTAAGCTTTTATGTGCGGGAATTGGCACAGTCTTGCTTACCCAAATTACCGCCTATTGTATCGGGAGTGGGAGCAGGGATGGCAACTTCTAATGCTCTGGCTATATCCTTTGGACTGTACACTCTGCTATCTGCAACTCCGTCTAATCCTGGTCTTGATACTTTAGCGAGGGCAGCACAAGAGTATCAGGCAGGGAATTTAGAAGAAGCGATCGCCTTAGCTCAATCAGTTCCTTTAGATAGTACGGCTTATCAAGAATCTTTAATTGCTATTCAAAAGTGGCGGCAAGAATGGAACACTGCTGCCACTCAGTATCAAGCTGTTGAAGATGCCTATAATGAAGGGCGGTGGCGGGATATTTTTGAGGAGGCTCGAAAGACTCCTGATGTCGCTGCTTGGCAAAAAAAGGTTGAGCAATTTATTGAACAAGTCAAACCGGAAATTGAGGCAGAATCTGAAACGTTGTTACAGAAAGCCTATCAATTAGCCGCAGAAAAAGACTTTACAGGAGCACTAGCCTTAATTAGACAAATTCCTCCAGAAACAGCCACTGGTGCCAAAATTGAACCCAAACTATCGGAATATACTAAAAAGCAGCAGATTAGAGCAGACTCTTTATTACAAGAAGCCTATGATCTGGCAGCAAAAAGAGACTTCAGTGGTGCATTAAAGTATTTATCACAAATTTCTGACGAAACTCCTACCTACGATAAGGCTCAAATTAAGATGGTTGAGTATGCTCAAAAGCAGCATTTTAAGGAAGAAGTTGAAAGACAAGCTTCATTAACGAGAGCAGTTTCTGAATCAAACTTGAGGTTTTCAGAGCCATTTGTGCGTAGCAGTGGTGAAGAAATGACTTTAGAACTTAACCCTGGTACCCAACTTACAGAAGTTAGTCCTCGCTCATCTTTTACTGCACCTAGCAGACGTTAGTAAGCTGATGTGCGTTTAAATCTCATATTGAAAAATACAGAGGGCAACCGTGTAAGGGCTGCAATGTGGGTTCAATTCTCCTCGTCTCCAGTTTTGAGTTGGAAATAAACCAGTATGAGAGTGAAGCTAAGTAACACGGTTGTTGCTGCCGCCGCATAGCCGAAATCAAACAGTGAAAAGGCTTCTTCGTAAATGTAGTAAACCAATAAATTGGTGGAATTGAGTGGACCACCACCCGTGATGATATAAACTTGCTCAAAACTTCTTAGGGTGAAAATAGCAGTGGTGACTGTGGCAAAAATTAGTGTTGGTCGTAATCCTGGAAGCGTGATGTGCCAGAACTTAACCCAGGAGTTTGCACCATCTAACTCAGCGGCTTCGTAACGATTTAGAGGAATCGCTTGCAGTCCTGCGAGAAATACCACCATATTGAAACCCAGTTGTTTCCAACTGCTCAATAAAATGATGACGGGCATTGCCCAAGTGCTGCTGCCTAGCCAGGGAATTGGTTCAAACCCAAGAGAATCTAGAAGCGCATTGACTGGGCCTTCAGTTTGGAACAACCAGCGAAACCCCAAGCCAACGGCAACCAAAGAGGTGATGGAGGGAATGAAATAGGCGGTTCGCAAAAGTCCTCGTAGAGCAAATGACCGATTTAACAGGACAGCTAACCCCAAGGGAATAACGAGGCTGGGAATGACGGTGGCAATGGTGAAGTAGAGAGTATTGCCAAGAACTTGCCGAAAATCGGGATTGATTACCAAACGTATGTAGTTTCTGAAGCCTGCCCATCTAACTCCCTCGGCGGTGAAACTGCCTGTGGTGAAACTAAGGTAAAACAGGTAGGCGATTGGCCAAAGGAGAAAGATGCCGAGGAGGATAAGTGCGGGTGCTAAGAAAATCCAGGCGGCGATCGCATCATTATCTAGCAACTGCTGAGGAGACTGTCGAAACTTGATTGCCATCTGGGTTACAGGTGCGCCTGTATCGTGCAGTGTATGGAACTAATTTTTCTTAAGTTCAGGATCATTCACCTTAAGTTGTCTAGGGCAATGTCCCGGTTGAACAATGCTTCATGGAAGTCGGGGTTAATTTCTAAGGCTTTATTGTAAGAAGCAACAGCGGCTTCAAAATCGCCTGCTTCAACTTGTTGGTTGCCTTGCTGAAACCATTCTTGTGCCTCATTATTAGCGGATTGCTCAGCTGTGTCGAATTGATGCATCAATTCTTCAATTATTACTAATGGGTCAGTGGTTTCAATCCCTAATTGCTGAGCAACCAGTTGGCGTAAATTGTCATCCTGTTGCAATCTCACCATTAACTCATCAAGTGTAATGGTTTCAGTTTGCATAGCTTCTAGGTTAGTGGGTGCCGTCTCTTGAATCGGGGGTGTTGGTAGAGTTGACGCTGCTATTGGGTAGGCATCGGGACCATCATATTCCCAGACGCTGCCACTGGTTTGTCTGATGAGCAACTGCCTGCCAATGTCGTAAGCCACTTCTCCAATTGTTCTTACAGATGGGAGAGATTGAGTCATTTCACCCACCTGCACTAGCCGTGTAGCTAATTCGTTATTGGGTGCAGGGGAGGCAAGTACTCTTTCCCCAAACCGACGCAGCCATGCCACCCATTCTGTTTCCGTGGTGCGCCCCTTTAGGGTTTCAAACCAGCGCAGAACTCGATCCTGCTGCCAGCCATGCGCTACTCCTTCGAGAAGTTGCCTGAATAGATACTCGTAGTCGGAGTCAGCGAGGGGTGGAGGCGCTTCTACCTCGGTTTGTCTCTCTCTTCGGTTGGTGGAAGCTTGGGGAGAGGTGCCAAACAGACGCCGAAACAATCCTTTGAGCCACTGCCAAATTCCCTTGAGCATCTGTTGAATCCTAAGTGCGATCGCGTTTATCCAGATTTTAGACTGGCTAAGTCGTGTTAGTGACAGTCGGTTTTGTTTGTCGGTACTCGATATCGAGATAATAGCTAACTCTAGCTGGGGACTAAACTGAAAAAAGCAGAGCAGTAATGCTTGTAGTTAAAATGCGATCGCACTTAGGGGACTTCTCATGCAACCAAGAACCGTCTGGCAGCAGAACAGTGACAACCCTGAAAACCGCACGAACTTCGCCATTATCCAACAATGGTGGACAAACCTCAACGACAAAAAAATTGCTTGGCGGCAACGAATCATTCCCCAAACAGGCGATGTCAGCCAACTCAACTGGGAACTTCAACGCTTTGATGAAGCATTCAAACTACAAGCACCTCAAATTCGCGGTATCACTCTCTACTGGCGTAAAGCTGATAACGAGCGAGAAGGTAGTACTACACCCCGTAAGCTAGAACTAGATACCGACAGCCAACAACTCTATATTTATCCCCAATCACAACAAGAACTTGTTATTCGAGTTGGGGTTCCAGAAATCATCTATCAAAAAATTGAAATCAAAAATCCCCAGTACCAAAGTACCAGGAACGGTGAAAACCACATCATCATTTTGCGCGATCAGCAGCAACAACTAGAAATCACACTCAACCTTACGCCAGATAATCTTGCCCAACTTAAAGAACAACTACCAGGATGATTCTCAATCCTCTAACGTCATCCTTTTCTTAAAAAGCCAAGATAGCCAAGGTTGGTATCAGTCTTGGTAACCGCCCTGTACTATCTTCTTTTAAATTGTCTTTGCAACATAAACGGCAGTGCAAATCTACCATTAATTCTGCTAAATGAATCAATCTCTCACACTTGTGCGGTGGATTATCCCAGTTGCTTCAATTTTGATGGGATGGTTTTTTGGGATAATTTTTGAGAAAGTTTTTTTCACGAGATTCAAAAAATTTACGGCTAGAATGCCGTTTCCAGGAAATGAATTGGTTGTTGAATCTCTACAGAAACTGCCAAGCCTTTGGCTTTTCTTGGCAGGGCTTTATGGCGCAATTCTTGCTTCACCGTTTACTCTACCAGTTTCAGGAATTCTTCAGAAAGCTTTAACTGCCACTTTCTTATACACAGTAACACTCCTAGTTGCAAGGCTTGCTGCAGGCTTTGTAACCTTATACAGCCAGAGAGTTGAAGGGCTATCTGCTTCCTTATTTTCCAACCTTACTAGAATCCTCGTTTTACTTCTGGGGATTTTAATAATCTTGCAAGCGATGGGTATCTCAATTACCCCTATCCTAGCAACATTAGGGATTGGGGGATTAGCTGTTGCTTTGGCTTTTCAGGATACCCTTGCAAACTTATTTTCTGGTTTATACTTAATCATTTCAGGTCAAGTAAGAACAGGTGACTATGTAAAACTAGAAAGCGATCAAGAAGGGTATATAACTGATATTAATTGGCGCAACACTACAATCAGAGAAGTTCCCAATAATATTATCGTTGTTCCTAATACAAAGTTGGCTTCAGCAATTTTCAAAAATTACCATTTACCTACCAAAGAAATTACTTTACAAATTACTTTTGGTGTTGGTTATGACAGTAATCTAGAGCAAGTCGAACAAGTGACCGTTGCTGTTGCTAAGGAGGTAATGCAAACTGTTCCAGGTGGTGTACCTGAATTTCAGCCATTTGTCCGCTACCAAAGCTTTGAGGATTATAGGATTAATTTAATAGTGTGCTTAAGAGTTAATGAGTTCCTTGACCAACATATTATTAGACATGAGTTTATTAAGCGGTTACATAAACGGTATCAAGAAGAAGGAATAGAAATTCCCTTCCCATCCAGAAATGTGTATATGAAAGATAAGTGAGTAATGGGGGGAATCCTCACCTCACTTACCCAGTTGAAATTCCCATTTCAGATTAGTCCCATAATAGGGAGCTATACAGTTATAGAATTAGACTCTAGAGGTAACCAGCATGACCCCAACTAGAAGTGAGCCAAGGCAAAAGCTGACTTTTGAGCAATTTCTTGAGCAATATCCAGAGGATGGGCGCTATGAACTTGTAAATGGGGAAATCGTGAGAATTTTAGCTACCAGACAGCACGATGACATAGCAGACTTTATCGCCAAACAACTGGACAGAGAAATTGACCGACTTAGCTTGAACTACAAGGTATCCGGTAGGATTGTGCTTGCAACCTTGACAAAAGACGGTAAGGAACAGGGACGGCATCCGGATGTCAGTGTGGTGAGGCTGGAGGTATGGCGTTCAAACCGTTTTGCTTACTCTGCCCTACGGGAACCAATCCAGCTTGCCGTTGAGGTTGTTTCAACCAACTGGGAGGATTACTACATCGATAAGCTAGATGAGTATCAGCGTCTGGGCATTACCGAATATTGGATTGTAGACTATCTGGCTATTGGTAGCAGGAATTACCTGGGTAATCCCAAAGTTCCTACTGTTTTTGTCTATCAGTTAGATGTGAATGGGATGTACCATTCTACTGGATACAAAGGTTCTGACCGGATTGTATCTCCTACCTTCCCGAAGTTGGAATTAACCGTCGAGCAGATTTTGAGTGTGTAGTTCTTACTGAGAAGGTAGCGCGATCGCTCTATACCTATGAAGCAATGCCCTAACAGTTGCGATCGCACTTCTAGTTCCTGTCAAATGCGATCGCACTCTTGGAGTCAAGCTTGTAGGCGATCGCTTTTTTTCTCCCTCAATAAATCCCTCAGCAAGTGCCCCCCAATTCTGGGATACGACTGGAAAAATTCTCCTAAGTCTCAGCACTCGTCTGAAAGCTCAAATGCTCCATGCGCTCATGAAATCGCGTTTAGTCGGGATAGACAAACCCTCGCTATCAACATCGGCAATGAAATCAAAACTTAGGTTGACTAACAAAGGTACTTAATTACGGCTTCCCAAAGATAAATACTACTATGGCTTTGGCTGATGCCCAAATGGATAGCATAATAGACAGCAACGAACTGAAAGTGCTTGACTTGCACGTAAGGAAAATAAAAATGCCTGAAGCACAATTCCCCCCTCTCGAATGTGTCATCGGCAATTCAACATTGCGCGTTGAGTATTGCGATATTACTACGCTGAATGTTGATGTGATAGTGAGTTCAGATGATATTAACCTATCAATGTTCAGTGGGGTGTCTGCGGCTCTTTTTAAAGCAGGAGGAGATGCTGTGCGGCGTGAGGCTCAAGCACAGTCTCCTATTACGTTAGGTAACATTGCGATTACTACGGCAGGACAATTGACAGCCAAGAGAATCTTCCACGCTGCGGTAGTAGACTTTATGAACTGGGATTTGACAACCATCGACTTGATTCGTAGTGTGACCAAGAAGTGCTTGGTAGTTTGTAATGAACTGGGCTTTGAGTCAATAGCTTTTCCCGCTTTTGCCACAGGTGTGGCTAGGTTATCTCCAGAACATTGTGCCGTGGCGATGATGCTTGAGATAGCTGCCTATCTTAGCAATATTACAGATTCCAAATTAGTAGTAATTGCTTTATATGCCCGTAATAAACTTCCAGGCGATATTATTCCTCGTTTTTATTCGCAGCTGTCTGAGTTTATAGAACTTATACAAAGCTTAGAGAACCTAACATCTGCTCTTGAGAGTTTAGAAAAAGTATATCGACAACTTAAACTTGACGAAGCAGCAAGTTGGAATTAGAGCTAGGCGAGAATCTCTTCAGGTAGAGGTTCATTAAAGTCATCTGGTACAACAAACTCTCCTGCACACAGAGCAAAAGGTCGAAGCGGCTTAACTTCATTGCTAGATTTAGCTGGCTTTATCTCGGCTATCGGTTCATCGGCTTGCACAATCACAAGTGTATTGCCTGCTTGCACAAGGTTAAGAAAGCCTGAAATATCACGCTGAATTTCATCAATAGTAATAGTAATCATATTTTTAATTTAGCTAAGTTATCGCTATACATTGGAATTGTGCTTACAGCGAGAACTTACCGCTACGCGATCACACTTCTACTCCTTGTCAAAAACGCGATCGCTTACCAATCTCTACACGTTAATGAGCAACACAGTTAGTAGGTATAGGTACATCCTGATGAGGGCAAAAACAGTGTTCTTATAAGCTGAGCGTCCTCTCTCCCAATTGCTGAGAAAACTCGGAGACTGATTTAAGCCCTATGCAGGAACCGTCAATGGCATCCCGTTGTCGGCTGGACTGAGTTGAAGTAAGAAGGGAACGGCTTTTTCTACCCAATCTTTAATTGCTGTGTAGCTTGCGGCATCTTCTCCATAGCAGATTTCCAGCATATCAGTATGAATGATGCCGGGATTGAGGGGAATTGCTGCCATTCCAGGAGGGAGTTCTTGAGCAAGCGATCGCGTCATCCCCTCAATTGCCCACTTAGAAGCACAATAGGACGAGACTTGAGCAGAGGTAGAGCGACCCCAACCTGAACTTAGGTTAACAATCACACCGCTTCCCTTCTCAATCATCGCTGGGACAAAATGACGAATCACACTCGCCACTCCCTTGATGTTGACATCAATAAGGCGGGAAAAATCTTCGCTGGGTATCTGCCAGAGTGGTGCTAATTCGTTAATCATTCCCGCATTATTAATCAGCAAATCTGGCGGAGCATATTCAGAAAGGAGTCGCTTTGCCCAAGCTTTTACCTGTTCTTCATCAGCAACATCTAGCGCAGTGAAATTGTGCGGTGAGCCAAACTGTTGGTTGAATTTCTCCACCGTTGCTTCTGAGCGAGCGCAACCTAGAACAGTATGTCCTGATTGAATAAATCGCTCGGTCAAAGCTTGTCCAAGACCTCGGCTGATACCTGTAATTACGATAAGTTTTGTCATGCTGGCTTTTTATCTCTCAATGTGAGTTGCTCTTTTTAGTAGTTAATTATTGTATCGAAACGAAGAACTATACGATGTCGGAAGCTAGTGCTGTTATCAGGCGGTGATGCACCTCTGACCACAATTGAGGGTTTTCTAGATAGGGATTCATTCCTGGAAATGGAGAAGGCATTGCCAGCAGTATGTATCGAGGGAATATCAATTCCCATCATACAAGGGGCAACTCTGCCTCAAGAAGGTGAGCGCACCAACTGACCTAAACACCCAACCGCAACGGCAAATGCAAGTCTTAGCGGGTGCTTTTGCCACCGGACGCTACAACTTCAAGGTTGGTGGAGAAGCCTTTGACTTTTCTGGCTTGCCCTTTGCTGGAGCCGAGGTGGAGAATTTAGCTAAGACTATTCCGACTACAACTCAATTCATCGACCAAGCCTTCACCCCCGAAGTCACCGTTCCCAAAATGGATGACTACACGGTTGTGCATTTAGCGACTCATGCGGCGTTTGTCGTGGGGACACCAGATGATTCCTTTATTCTCTTTGGCAATGGCGATCGCATCACCCTCCGAGAGATGCAAAATTGGAGCCTAACGAGTCTTTGATATTCACTAACGAGCTTTTGATATCCATTAGCGATTTTTTGATATTCATGATCGAGTCTTTAATACTTAACGATGAGCCTTTGATATCCGTTAACGATTTTTTTGATGTTCGCTAACGAATCTTTGATACTCGCTAACGAGGCTTTGATACTTAATGATGAGCCTTTGATACTCGCTGAACTCTCGCAAAAATTATTGCATAAGTCCTGTACCTATGAGAGATATAGATAAACAGAGTCAGCAATCTGCTTTCCTAGCTCAACAGAGAAGTCGCTATGTCTTGATGTATCAGCTACCTCAGCCAGAGCCACTATAACTCTACGGCTTTCGCTGACATCCTCGCTTAATTTGCTCATTTCATTATCTGTTGTTACTTATTTTCGTTGTCCCTTGCAACTGACTACTGACAAACAACCCGGCTCCGAAGTAATAAGGATAAAGGATATTTAAGGATACCTGAAAGAAATGACCCAGAGTGCTTCTGTTTTCCACCTCAAAGTTCAGCGAATTGAGCAGGTATGCCTATTTGAATTGTCTTGGGGACGAGGACAGCAACTCGGTGTAACACTTCCTTATCCTGAAGCGTTGAATACCCTGTATCAGGAGTGGAGTTCTGTTTATCTAAGTTTTTATAAAACCGCACTACGAGGACGAGTTGCTGCAAAAGGTAGCATCTTACCGCCACCTGTGGATTGGCACGCCAAACTGGTGCAAGCAGAAACCAAGCTACTGTATGAATTTCATCACTGGTTGCGTCGTGCAGAACTCTATGAAATTCGTTCTTGTCTCGCTCAAGCGGCTAGAGGTGGAGGAATAGAGAGTGGCAATTCTCCAATCCCCAATTCTCAATTCCCAATCCCCACTGTTGATGTTTTCCTCACTTGTAACCCATTAGATTTGGAACGGTTACCGTGGGAAGCCTGGGAAATTGGTACGGAGTTTGCGGCTACGGGTAAGATTCGCTTTTTCCGCAAACCGTTGAACATTGTGGGCGCGACAGTGACTCCTCAACGCCGCCGTCGGCGGGCACGGATTTTGGCGATTCTGGGCGATGATACGGGGTTGAATTTTCAAGCAGATAGAAAAGCGGTGCGATCGCTTAATTCAATCGCGGATATTGAGTTTGTTGGTTGGCAACCTGGAGAGGATATTCCCCAACTCAAAACCAAAATCGCAGACGCGATCGCAGATGCACGCGGTTGGGATGTGCTATTTTTTGCAGGTCACAGTAATGAAACCGACTTGACTGGGGGAGAATTGGGAATTGCTCCCGGTATCTCCCTTAACTTAAGGGAAATTGCCCAACCTCTCACGGTTGCTAAGGAACAGGGATTACAATTTGCCATTTTCAACTCCTGTAATGGACTCAGCCTCGCTAATGCACTGATTAATCTGGGCTTAAGTCAGGTGGCGGTGATGCGAGAACCCATCCATAATCAGGTGGCGCAAGAATTTCTGATGCGATTTCTCCAGCGTCTTGGAGAGTACAAAGATGTCCATGAAGCACTGCAATATGCCTGTCAGTACCTCAAATTAGAAAAGCATTTTACCTACCCTAGTACTCACCTCATTCCTTCCTTGTTTCGTCATCCGGATGCACCCCTATTTCGGATTGAACCGTATGGAATCAAGCAACAGCTTAAGCGCTGGTTGCCAACAAGGAAAGAAGCGATCGCACTAACTGCCCTAGGACTCGTCAGTTGGCAACTCTCCGTGCAAGGCTTCTTATTAGATCGACGGGTATTAGTCCAATCAGGCTATCGCCAACTAACCAATCAAGTCGAAACAACTCAGCCGCCTCCTGTCCTCTTAGTAGAAATTGACAATGAATCTATCCGAAAAGGAGGAATTTCTCAGCCAAACCCAATGGATCGCAGCTATCTAGCGGATTTGGTGACTAAGCTAGCAGCAATCAACGCCAAAGTTGTTGGTATTGATTATCTGCTAGACCGCTATCAGAAAGAAAATGACCAAAAACTTGCTAATGCCATACGCGCCTCAGTGCAACAACAGGCAACCTGGTTTGTTTTTGCTATTCAGCGCCATCATAATACAGGTGGCTGGTTTGAGGTACTGCCAGAACTCGCTCAGCCAAGCTGGAGCTTACAAGGAAATATTCTCGGTCTTGGTCGCTACCTACAATACATGACACTGGTGCCGAGAGATAATCCCGATCCTCGGAATATGCCCTTAGCCTACATGCTGGCATTATCTCACTGGCTAAACTTTGGTCAATCTCAAGATTGTTCCAGCAATCCCTCCCCTCCAAAAATCGGGAAGTTGGATTCCCCCTCTTCTGTGCCCTCCTTAGCCAGAGAGTCTGCCTTATCCAATTTGACTTGTGAACAATTTGGGAAACTGCCTCAACCGCAACTGCAATCATCTGCTGACTGGTTCTCTCAGTTAACAACCTATGTCACAAACATAACGGGTAAGGACTATCGGCACATCTTCTCACCAACTGCTCGCTTACAACCCCTAACTAACTCGGCTTACCTATTGCGTCAAATGTGGTTGCATCCCATTATTGACTACTCAATTCCTCCTGAGCAGGTTTATAGGCGAGTGCCAGCTTGGAAATTGTTGGAAAGCCCTGTGAACTCCCTCAAACTAGATAGTCAGCAGCAACCCGTAGTCATTATTGCCGCTGGTGGCTATGACGAAGCTGGGGTAGCAGCAGAAGGTCAGGACAATTTTCCTCTACCACTGGCTGTTGGTTATTGGCGTTCTCAGGAAAATCCCCCTGATCCACGTCAAATATTTCCAGGTGGTGAAGCTCAAGCCTATATGGTTCACCATTTACTCAATCAGCGACTAGTTGTTCCAATTCCTGACCTCTGGCTGGTTGGGGTAGCGGTGTTATTGGGGAAAGCAACAGCCCTAGCACTAGAAAGGGTCAAGGGGGAGAGGAAAAACAGACAAGGGAACCTTTGGCTGTTAGTTTTACCGTCCGGAAGGGGCAAATGGTTGCTTCTACTGAGTGGTACTACAGCAGTTTACGGAATGGCTAGCTTGCAGCTTTACATTACGGCTGCGGTGCTAATGCCTTGGCTTTTACCTATATCAGCGTTTTGGACTTTTGTTTTTCTAGGTTTATTAGAAGGGAAATCTCATGCGTAAATTCACTTGGGTGTTATCGACTTTGCTCTTGAGTGCGATGATTTCTAATGTGCCAACTAGAGCATTTCAGGTAGCAAAGGTGCAAATCAATCTACCTGAGTCTTCAAAAGATATTATTCAGACTTCCTTGAGTAAGGACAACCCTCCTCCGACAGATCCTACAACTACTGGAACACGCGGACCTTGCACGATCGCACCGTTGGACTTAAAAACGAATACAGAAGTCTGGAGCGATCGCCCTATGTTTGTCTGGCGGGGACCGATCGGAAAAATTGAGGTGCGCCAGCAAGGTAGCAATGATGTGTTGTGGCGTGAGACTATCCCCCAAGGCGTTGGGAGAATCCAGTATGCCGGAGAATCACTCCAGCCTGGTGAAACTTACAACTGGGTACTCTTTGACTTGCAAAACAATGCGATCAGGTCTATGGCGTTTAAGGTCATGGATGCACGAGAACGTGAACAAGTCAGTACCCAATTGCAAAGCTTAGAACGGGAACTCAAAGCCAAAGGAGCGACAGTGGAGGAAAGCGCGGCACGTCGCGCCCAATACTTCGCCCAGCGGCAACTTTGGTCAGATGCTTGGCGGGAAGCCTTTTCTGTAGACAATCCCGTAGCCATCATTGGAATGATTACTCAGACAACTCCGACTCCCTTTTGTACGCGATCGCCTAAGCCCAATTCCATTTAAATTGGGCGATAACGAGGAAAACTGGGTAAGTCAATTGATGCCAAGGACTGGCGCTTTTTTGGAGGACGTAGCGGATAAAGGACAGGTGAGGGCCAGTTGGATTGAGGGAGACGTACTTCCGATGGGGCTGGCTCTTGCCTTAGATCATCTCCCCAGAATTCCTCATTCGGCATTTGTGTCTCCCTATCCCCTGGTGAGGCTGTTGCTTCGACACTCCTCAAATGACGTACTGGTGAAGAGGATTCGCCTGAGTTCGTTCCTGATGCCGAAATTAATGGCGTTTGGGGGAGGGCTAAATCGGATTGGAGTTCCTCCGCTAAACCAGACGCTTCGGCTAAAGAGGACATCTCGGCAAGTAGCTGCTGTTCTAATTCCAGTTCTTTGGCTTCACTTTCTTGGAGAGAAGCGACTATTGCCTCTACGGGATTAGAGGTTTCTGCCGCTGAGAACTGCTCAAGTTCTTCAATGCGCTTGGTTATGGTGGGTTCCGTTTCTGAGGAATAGGGCTTGAGAGGCTCAAGTCGGATTGGGCGATTCCAGATTGGGTCTAAATTAGCTGTATCTTCGATTAACTCCGGTTCGGCTGACCAGGGTTGGATTGGCACTGCTTTGTGGACGGCTGACTGGGTTGCGTTGATTCTGGGATGAGGCTGTTGTTGTGAGCTAGAATTCCCAGAGGGCATTTCTAAAGACTTTTCTAGAGCAGCCTTGAACTGTAAGGATTGGCGCTGCTGTCGATGTAAGCGAGTTCTGAGTTCTCGACAGGTATTTGCGGCTTGTAATAGCTGGTGGGACTGCTCGTTGTAGCGTTGTTGGGTAAGGGCGCATTCACGCTCTAGTTGAGCGACTCGTTCTTGTGAGCTTTGTAACTGTTCTGATAGGGTTTCAATTAAAATTTGCTGGCGCTGAGACGCTTGATGCGATGATTCCAGCGCATTGAACATTCGCGTCAGTTGTTCTTGGAGGGTATTGAATTCCTCTGTCTGTTGTGCTAAGAGCGTTTCGCGATCGCGCGATCGCACTAACTCCGTATGTAACTCTTCCTGCTTTTCCCGAAGTGATTGCCTTAACTGAGTCACTTGGTCAAGCAAGCGACGGTTGCGTTGACGCATTTTTTGTGCCAGAGCAAACCAGTCAGCATCTTTAGAGTGTTCTCGCTGCAAGGATTCTAGCGGTTCAGTTGCCTCATCATCTCCCATTGAGGGTATTGAGGCAGGCGGGAGACTAAGTGGCGTAATCGCTCGTCCTAATCTCGGCGACTGAACAGCCTCCTCGAAACTCGGCAACTCTGGAAGGTTGACAATCTGTGGGTTTTCTGGAGTTCCTGGCACATCTGGCAACTCCACTGTACTCTCATCCCCCGCAGTGGGGGGTTCAGGAAGGGGCTGGTTATTTGGGGTGTCAGCTTCACTCATAGCTCAACATTTCAGAGGTTCACAATCCACGACGTAGGCAAGTAGGGGCATCTCACCAAAAAAACAAGGGTCTACTCAGAAGCTTTGGGTTAACTGTAACGCCAAAAGAGAGTGTCCGTGTAGAAGAGATTCGAGTCAAATGCTTTGCCCTGACTTAGTTTGGGTGCCAAGATACGAAATTACCTCATATCAAGCCCAGTTCGTTACTTCGTGTATTTGTCTGTTGTCCGTTGCTACTGACAAAAAGCAACAATTCATCTACGAAGTGAGCTTACTGGATTTAATATCACCCCTCTCTCCATACAAAAGTAATGCACAAAAACCGCCAGACCACAAATTTTAACTTGCAAGACAGACATTAGAGTGTCTTTGCGGAAACTTAGTTAGAGATTGATAGCGCTTGTGTCAACAAATCTCGATGCATTAGTGCCCGATCAACTAAGGACTGAATTTGGTCACTACTTAGTGGGTCGCCATTGGCATAGTGTTCTAGCCAAGTTTGACTGATAATATTTGGGTCATCTGGCAACTGTGCTAGTTCCCATCCTGGTAAGTCCAAGTCACTCATCAGTTGGCTAACCTTAGGGTCATAACTAAGAGCAAAACAGCGGCATTCTGCTGCCGCCGCCATGATTAAACTGTGGTAGCGCATCCCAATTGCCATTTCTACACCCCGGAATAAACCTTTCAATTGTCTAGGGTCTTCTATCTGGAAAATCTGGTTTGAACCGGGAAGCTGGGACTGAATGGATTCAGCAATGCTTAAGTCTTGAGAGGCTTGGAAGGGAACAAGCAAGATACAGGTTTGTGTGGCTTTTTGAAAGTTAATTAGAGCTTCGGTCAGGTTGGCAAGGCGTTCTGAGGTTAGTGCAGGATGCGATCGCAAGGTAACGGCGACTCTTGGTGCGGGTAAGTCCCACAACCCTTGTACCTGTGAGGAATCTAGTGCCCAGACTGGATCAGGGGCAATAATAAAGGGAATTTTCCAATCCGCTAACAGTTCGGCTGAACCGCGATCTCGCACGCTTACGGCAGTACAACTGGCAAATGACTGCCGCGCTACCCGACGAGTCAGTTCACGCTTCAGGGGGCCAATTCCCTGCGCCCAGGCAATCGTTTTTAAGCCCAACTGTCGAGCCAGCCCCATTAATCCGGCATAGTAGAGTGGGCTAGCTGCACTGGTAACATCTTGGATGAGACTACCGCCGCCCCAAATAAAAAAGTCGGAGTTACGCATTGCCTTCAGCACTCGAAAGGCAGAATTGCGATCACAAGTCTGAACTTTATAGCGCTTCCTGGTTTCTGTCGGGTTCCCAGAAAGCACCAAAGGTGTCACACCCTGCGGCAACATTTGTAACAGGGAAGCAAGCAAGGCTTCATCACCAGCGTTGCCCTTCCCGTAATATCCACATAAAACTGCTCGTATTTCCCTCATGCGAAAACTTTACCAGCTTTCGCTCAACGATACGATAGGGAATTCATGGTCATTGGATAAAGGCATCTTTCTTCACCTTTGCCTTTTCCCGTGACTTAGAGCAACAAGTCTATTACTTATACTTAATGCGATCGCACGCCTAAAAAATCTGAATTGTGCCTTCTCTTAATTCATGAAGGCACAATTCATTGTCTTTACATTTCAAACCCAATTTCAGTTGAGTATTACTCGCTTGTGGCTAGGCATTGCTCCGTCATCTCCGCTATCCCAGCATAAGTAACACTTCAACACAACCTAGTCCCAAGGTTGGAGTTGTGCATCGTCTCCACCAATGCCGATTCCTGTTTCATAGATTTCGGCATCACTGATGTTGAGGTCACTCATTGATGCACCATAAACATTAGAATCATAAATCTTAGCGAGAGTAAAGTTTACCTCGTCAAGATTGGCTTCCTGAAAATTGACGTTAGTTGCAAAAGCTGATGTTAAATTAGCGGCTTCTAAGTTGGCACCCTTGAGGTCTGCACCTTCAAGATTTGCTTCTGTAAGGTCAGCATTTTCCAGATTCGCTTCTCTCAAGTCAGCACCAATCAAATGTGCGCCCCTGAGGTTAGCTCCTGATAGATCACACTGGAAACATGTTCCAGTTGACAGTAGTTGCTTTACATGAATTGGATTTTCAGCTTTAACTGGGTTAGTGAAAAATAGGGGAGTTAATAAAGTTAGGGCGGCTAACAATTTGAATTTCATAATTTTTCCCCTTGTCTTGATAAGTAACATCTGTTCCGTTTTTTCCTCACAATTCTAGTATGGCATTAATCTCCCTACAGTTAATTGCCCCACAGACAGATCGTGAGAAGTATCAACTTTAGTCGTGAGGTAGAAATCTTATTAAATTGACTTAGTGCTGTTTAGTGACATGATCTAGATCACTGTAGCGATTTCATTATTATGAATATGACCTACATTGCTAGATAGTTTGAATAGTCTGGGACAGCAGCCAGGTTCACTGTTGGAGGTTGATGAAGACATAGCAGTGCTGCGATCGCTTTTTATCGAAGATAGACGCTTTGCTTCGCCTTTATCATCGGCAACGAGAAATACCTGAAGGCTGAGTGCTGATTGCTGATTGCTGAACGCTTTTCAGTATTCACTCAACGAAATTTGAGTTAAGCCCGGAAACAGTGGCGCTTGCTCTTTGTTGTACTTCGCCAGGTAATCTCGGAACGATGTGCCACCCGTACCAATATCAACGCCAACAATCTTTAACTGCTGTACCGCCAAACCGAGATGCGCTTGATGAAAGCGACACTTGTACTCATCATAGGTACGCATACACCTTAGAATTGCACTGACATGAGGATGATTGAGTAGATTGGCAACTTGTTGTTCTCTAGAGTCACCCGCCGTACGCTTGACTAGAGTTTCGTAGTAGTAGGCAAGATTGTGATTGCGGTATTGCTCGAACCACTTAGCAATATCATCTCCATAGCGGCGCTCAAACTCTGTTTCGGCAATATGAGGTTTGCCCTCCGCATCGTTGGTGCCACCTTCCCAATACTTCGGCACACCACTCATAATCTCTAGATGGCGAAACTGGAAGGATTGGAAACCACTTGTTGGGCCAATAGTGGTACGAAACTCGGCAAAGGCTCGCATCGTGGTAAGAATTGGCATAGTTGTCACCACCACTTCGTAGAGGCGGAGAATGCGTTTGAAGAAGTAACACGCCTCACTTGTATCACCAACTACTGCATCTACTTCATCTTTTAGAGCAACAGCTAAACCTTCTAACACGCGCTCCATATCTGCGATCATCTGATTGAAGGCAAGTTCACAGATTTGATGGACGGCAATGAATAAATCTTCGTCCTTTGAGGCGGTTAAAGGGTTCTTGCAACTTAAAAGTGCCTCAAGATTGTGATAACTCCAGTAGTGGTTGTTAGTAGCATCTAGGTTCGGATCTAGTGGAGGTAAGGGTTGAGGTTTGTAAGATTCCATCATCTTGAAAGCCATCTAAAAAAGATTATTTTGTAACCCACATTCCGCCCTTTCAACTGTCACACTCGATAATTATTTGGGTCTTGGAAACTGAAACACCCAGCGTCAGGTGGAACGCTGAGTGCCTTACCTAGTTGATTAGACCTCTTGAAGAGCAATAGCTAGGACGGGCTTTTCGGCTCATCCCACTCATAGTCATTTTTTCTTGTGGGGTAGGTGTCCCGTCTGCCCAAAAATTTGATGAAAAAGACCTTTTCCCTTTTCCCGTTTCTAAAACCCTCGTTGTGGGGTTCCTTGGGCGAGTTGTAGAGCATTGATGAATTGAGCCAAAGCATACTCCAGATGAGCGCCAGCATCAACGGCTACCCAACCATCAGTGGTTAAGTGTCGCCATTCAAAGTGCAGGTGAGGGCCAGTAGAATTACCCGTGCTGCCAACGCGCCCAATCACAGTTCCCTGTTCTACAAGTTCGCCAGTTTGAACAAAGATTTCTGAAAGGTGAGCATAGCGGCTTTCCTGTGTGCCCTTTTCATGCCGCAAAATTACGGTGAGTCCATAGCCGCCCAAAAAGTCGGCAGTTGCCACCTCTCCAGATGCCGCCGCAATTACAGGTGTGCCTTGAGGTGCGCCCAAATCTGTCCCCGCATGAAAACGGTAGTCACCGGAAATGGGATGAAGCCGCCAGCCAAATAACGAGGTGATTGAGACAGGAATTGTTAGAGGGAACATAAAGCTCGATTTTCCGATGGTCGGACGCCCTACAGGTCGATTGGTGAGGTTGTAGTAAGCCAAACCTGTTGGCGTTGTCCCGCCTCCGCTAGAACTTCCGCCAGAATAGGAGGAATACGCTTTCTGCCGAGTCGGACGAACACCACTAGCACTGACTCTCAACGGTCCGACTCTGACAGGTTGGATTCCCCTGATAGGAGGGGCTGGGAGCCTTCTTACTCCGTTTAGCTGAGGTTCCTGAAGGGTAACCAGACTGGTGAGGGCTTGACGCGCTGTTTGTTGACCGGGTTTTTGTAGATCTGGTGTTTGTTGACCTGCTATTTGTTGACCGGGCTTTTGTTGACGAGGTGTGATCCCGCCACAGGCTCCACTGGAAAGCTGCCCATTTTGAGCAACAGCGCTACAGCCTGTTGAGCGTTCGGTTAAGACAACGGAATTCGGTGCATTATACCTCTGGGTCGCACCAATACTGTAGTCTGTGCGATCAATGTAGCTATTGCTGGGATCAACTGGGCTGTTAGCGGTTTGCTCTGTCTGGGCAGGGTTAAAGATGACACTGGGGGGTTTCGCTATGGTTGACCTGTCGGGTAAAGATAAGTTGGGAGCCGCTAGCACAGGTTTTTTTGGTGTTGTGGCAGCAGGTGCTGGTCTTGAGATTTGTGGTCTTGCCTCTGGAACTGGTTTTCTTACTACAGGTGCAGGAGCCGGAGCGGGCTTACGCACGGGGACAACTGGCACAATAACTGTTTCGGGAGCTGCTGGCTTCGGTTTGAAAGCTGGTACAGGGGCTTGTACAGGTACAGCCATTTCTCTAGGACGCGATCGCACTGGAGGAGCCGCTTCGTTAACGTGAACAACGGGTGGGGCTTCAACCGCTGCTGGTGGCGCAGCTACAGGGTCTGAGGCGGTTTCCGTTTGAGCGACAACCAGACCACTGCTCAATAGCCCAAGAGCGCTCATCAAACTCAGTGCCTGTATCAATCGGGGACACCGATAAAAGATGCTTAAAGGGGTGCAACCCGACGAAGTTCCTTTTGTCATTTCCGACTCCTACTCCTCACTCTAAAAAAGTCATCCGGAAGATTTCGTGAATTTCGGTCAGGGACGTATTTTGTTTAGTCACAGACCGAATCGACTTTGACCGTTATGCCCAACGAATTATTGACAATAGCCAAGACTGATTGTACCGGGCTTTAGGCAAGTTTCTGTTAAGGAAGCGGATGTTGTAACTTCCCCAACGGCAGCTTCTGTTGAATTTAAGCTGACTCGTAAATCCCCTGTGGGTGTGACACCTACGATAGTTCCAAGATTTCCGTCCACTGTGATGTGGCGTCCTTGGCTATCGAGTAACTCCAGGTAAGACGGTAGCAGATTTTCCATGCCTTGCTCAGACAAGCTTTGGTATCCAAAATTCAGTCCTTGTATAACAATTGCCGCAAGCATTTCCAAAGATGTCACGCCTACATTTAACTCTTCTTCACAAAAAGTCTGCAAATTGATGCCTGATTCAGGCACACAATTGCTCCAATTAATCCCGACACCAACAACAGCTTGAGCAATCCAACCCTGCCTGACACGGGTTTCAGTCAAAATACCTCCCAGCTTGCGCCCCTTCAGAAGTAAATCATTAGGCCACTTAAGGAAAACAGGAATACCATAATGCCTTAAAGTTGTGGCAATTCCCCAAGCACCAGATAAAGTTAGCTGAGCGCTGTTCGAGGCAGGAAGATTGGTCGCTAAAGCCAGCGATAAGTAAAGTCCCCCAACGTTAGATTGCCATTGCCGCCCCCACTGCCCCCGCCCAGCCGTTTGCTGAGCGGCAATAACAATGGTTCCTGCTGTTGCTCCTTGGTTGAGCAATTCCCAGAGAGTTTGGTTTGTAGAAGGCAGGGTGTCAAATAAGTGTAGAGGTATCTCTTCAACAGGTCGCGGAGGAATGACTATCGGGGGCTGGGGGCTAGGGGCTGGCGGCTGGGAAGGATTTTTTTTCAGAAGATATCCGGGTTCTAAATCTCTGCTCCTATTTTCCCAATCCCCAATCCCTATGCCCTGTTGAGATAGATGCTTGCCGACCTCTGATAGAGCTACCTCAAACTGTTGCTGATTAAATACCATTACTACGCGCTCGAAGTAATTCGTTGCCTAAGCTAGCATAGATTCACCAGGAATTGATAAATTCCTAGGCTTAAATGCAGCTTTCTTATAAGGGCAGGGAGCGTGATTGAAACAACTGTTCGAGGTTCTTTTATGCATACTTGGTGCTGGCAGACTTGGGAAGAATTGCCCTATCTGACCTGTAGTCTTCTTAAAGGTTGGGAACATGGCTTTTTCACTTCAGCATTTTCCCCGCGCTCTCCCGCAGAAATTGTGGACGCACTCCAGCCTCAGGCTCAAGTGTATCGAGTGAGACAGGTACATGGCAATACAGTTCTAACATCCTCAGAGATTGAAAGTGCAGCGCGTGCGAGTCAGGAGAGGAAAGAGGAGCCAGAAAAACCACCTGCTGATGGTATCTTGACTGAGCAACCTCAGCAAGCCGTCTGGGTTTGTAGTGCGGATTGTACGCCTGTGTTGATTGCGGACGAAAAGACAGGGCAAGTCGCCGCTATACACGCAGGTTGGCGGGGAACAGCGTCTCGAATTGTGCCAAATGCGATCGCACGCTTGCTCAACTCTGGTAGCCGCCTCCAAGATATACGCATTGCTATGGGGCCTGCGATCGCGGGTGAGGTTTATCAGGTATCAGAAACAGTTGCTGCTGAAGTGGGTGCAAGCATTGTCTCAAAAGATAAAGCAGAGACACCAGAAGCAATTCTCGATGTCTTGCAGCAACTACCCAACCCACCTATCCTTGACGACCCACAACCCGGACGAGTGCGTCTAGATGTGCGGCGAGTGAATGCACTACAACTAGAACAACTGGGTGTTAGTTCTGAACAAGTTGCGATCGCACCTTACTGCACCTATCAGGAACCAGAGCATTTCTTCTCCTACCGCCGCGATAAGCTCAAAAAAGTCCAATGGTCAGGCATTGTTAGCAAAACACCTGACGCTAACGTGTTTCCAAGTTAGCAATACACTCAAGGACTCTCTTGGAGTGCGCCCCTACCAGCAATCAATAGGAAATTGTTAGTGGTTAATAGAACCTTTCGCACCAACCATTAACAACTAACAACCAACAACCAATATTACTTTGGCTCTCGAATTGAACCCATAAACAAAATTGTTCCGGTTCGATTGTCCCGAATCGCACAGAAGAAGGGACGGTCAACAACCATTTGGAAAGGTTCTGTTGGAACTCGTGCCATTGTAGGAACAGCGGTGACCGAAGTCGTAGCAGCGGCTTCGGTCCCTTCTTCATTCACTTCTACGAAAGTCTTATGTTTGACTTCATTGATAGCAACTGGATTAGACGTCATATTAGAAAAATTTGCTGCGTCACTAAAAGCCGATTCCATCCCTAATGCTTTTAGCGCTGTATTGAGTTGAATATCGTAATCCAACTTGAAGCGAGGAAGTTGGATAGAGCCTTCCTGCATCCCAAATTGATTCATCCACTGTTGCCAGTTTTCAGTAGTAAGCTGTTGTTGAAACGCTTCAAGATTAGTAGTCTTTTTCGGTAAAAAGACGTACAAACTCATGCGTCCTTTTCCGTAAGGTAAACTGATAGCCTGGAACGTGTCATTATCGTAGTATTGATACTCACCCGACTGAGACATCATCGGGTGTTGCTTCTGGCTCCCATCGGATAGATAGAAAGGACGATCAGCCGTTTGACTCTTTTTGAATTTGTCCGTCCAGCTACCTTTAAAGTAAATTGCATTAATTAGGAAGAGAGCATGATCGGGTTGGATTTGCTCAATAATCTGCTCTATTTTCCCACGAGTGTTTTCTTTAACCCAGTTGTTGATAGTACGTGGAGCATCAGCACTAGTAAAGTCGAGTTCTGTTACTTTTGCTCCATAGAACTGCCTGTTTCTTTCCATGAAGTCAGGATTGAAGGTAAAGCCTTGCTTTGCCCACAGAGAGTTAGCAATTGATAGCTGGACATCAGGGTCTGCATTTTCTAAGGAGGCTTTTAAGGCGTTATTTGCCTGGTTAACTGTGGGTAAGGCTATGTCTTGTAATTCCAATGCTTTTGCCATTGCCTGTTGGGTTTCGCCGCTAGCGCCGTTGTAGGTCATGGAGAGGGCGATCGCAACACTAGTCGGTGAGACAAAAACGTTCTTGTTGCTGTCCTGCTTAAGAATTTCTTTATAGAGCTTAAAGCCAAATTTTGTATTTGCTGCAACAACTTTGGAATCCACTGTTGCATTAGGTAATTGTGCATTTAAACGTGGTGATTCAGGCTTTTGGGAGTTCAACAAGGCACTGAAGGCGTTGAGTTTTTGAGCCATCACCCCTCCTAGTAAACCTGCTAGAACAATCCCTGCTGCCACACTAACACCCACTCGACTGAGCATCTTTCGATTCATTAGACTACCTCACTTACCGATGCAATTACTTTTTAGGATGACCCGTTCTAGCTAGAGGTCTTCTACTGGTTACAGTTTTGGCAACTATGACTTGTTGCTTATATTCATCACTTTTGAGCAACCATCGGGGAATTACTTCTAGGGTTTTTTCCGAAGGAGGGAGTAGGAATCTGATTTGTTGCAGGAACTAGTGCAAGAAGGCAGGGGGCAGAAGGCAGAAGGTCAAAAGGTTTGTATTTTTTACTTTTGCCTCTGTTGTTAACTGGTCACTCATTTGGGCCATGCTGCACTAGCAAAATGACATGAGTTTATCTCGGCGTTCTGCCCAGAGTTTTCTCCAGTAATCCAACACAGTTGGGGGGTATTTTTCCTTGAATGTCTCGGCTTCCTCTTTAATCCAATATCCCAGTTTCATTAAATCTTCTAAGGTAGGGCTTGTCTGAATCATCCGAGCAATTGTTCTAGTCCAACGGTTCAGTGTACGGTAACTAATGAATTGACCGCCTTTATCACAGCGATGGACAAATAGAACATAAGCCCAGCATTCAACCCGCACGATCGCAGATAGGGGAATTTTCAAGACATGGGCGATGTAGCGGAGGTTGATATGAAATCGCTGAGCGGGTTGAATGCGTCGGAATAAGATGCTCATTATTTCGCTCCCTCGCTGTCTTGCTTGGAATTATCGAGTGTGATGTCAAAGATGATGGTGTGGGGTGCGTTTGGCAGTAGCTGTCGGAGAATTTGAAGGTGGGCTTCTGCATCGCTGCGACGGCGAAAACGAGCGACGATAATTTGCTGTATGTTGACTTTAGGGCGAATAATGCACCACGGAAACAGTTGAGTTTTGTAGCTCATGAGGCACTCCTGGCAATAGCGAATGCTTGCCGATTGGGTAAATGGGCATGGAAAATATGCGATCGCGCACGAGATGTACGCAGATTTCGCAAGGAATATGGCAACCCAATAGGCGAAGCGCTGAGCGCTCAAAGCGGAATCACCTACTTTTGTTGTGGTGTGATGACTATTTATGTAAGACACTGAGAAAGCAGCAGGCATCCAAAAGGGTATTCAAGAAAGCACCTAACTACCCTAGCGGTGGCTTCCCGGATTTCCTGCCTGTTCTTGTGTCCTTTTTATTATACATCGACTAGTCAAACTATCAAGTCAAAGTATTAAGTTAATAGCTTGTGGTCAAAAAGAAATCTGGCTCAGAGGACAATGAGTCCCCGTTAAAGAAACTTAGAGAAGAGGCGGGACTCTCCCAACAGGAGCTAGCTACTAGGATTGGTGTAGCTGTAGCAACTATTAGTCGCTGGGAGAGAGGCGCACCAGCAATGTTGACTGTGCCTCAAATGAAGGCACTTTGTAAGGTATTCGACAGAAGTATTGAGGAGTTGCCTGACGAGTTTGGAGTACCAAAGCGATCGCCTGAAGGGGAGTAGGGGAAGAGAATGCGATCGCGTAGTAGCGGTCAGGGAAAATGCGATCGCTTTGTCTGCTTCATATTTTCCCACCAACCATATGTAAAATTTGGGAGAAGGCTTTACAGGTAGACCATGCAGCGAGATGAGGTACTGACCATTCTGGCGCAGCATCAAGACTCACTCAAGCGCTTTGGACTTAAGTCGATAGCAATTTTCGGCTCAGTGGCAAGGAATGAGGCTAAACCAGGTAGCGATGTGGATATCTTAGTTGAGTTTGAGGGACTAGTAACTTTTGACCGATACATGGATCTGAAGTTCTACCTAGAAGACCACCTTGGAACACAGGTAGACTTAGTGAGTAGACGCGCCCTCAGACCACAAATTCGACCTTCCATAGAACAGGAGGCTATTCCTGTCACGTAGTATCCGCCTCTACATTGAAGACATTCTTGCCAGCAGCGCTAAAGTGCTACGCTACACCCAAGGCATGAACTTTGAGGATTTCCTAGGTGATGAGCGTACTTTTGATGCGGTTAGGACTTACGCACAAGCCCCATATCTGGTAGGGGCGCACAGCTGTGCGCCCCTGCAAATGGTGTTTCAAGGATGGATTTGCGTAAGTCCTGTGCGGTAATGCGAAATCTACAGATTATTGGGGAAGCTGCCAAAAACGTACCCTTAGAAATTCGAATCGCTACCCAGAGGTTGAGTGGCGAAAAATTGCTGGACTACGTGATGTACTCGCTCACGCCTACTTTAGTTTGGAGAACGAAATTCTTTGGGATATTATCCAGAACAAAGTACCGCCTTTGCTGAAACAGGTACAGCACATACTAGAAGTGGAGTTTGGCGATTGATAGCTTTTCCGCTGATGGGCAGGGGCAGGTATTGCGTCTTTGCTCTTCAACAAGAGCTTCTCTTTTCAGCCAATCAGACACTAATCCTAACTTCGCATGACCAAAAGCGCGATCGCTTTCAAGCATCTAGTCAGGCATAGTACTGCATCAAAATAACCCGCTTTCCTCTCAACCTTGTTGAAGGTGAAATTTCTAGCAGGTTATTTTTGGATATTTAAAGAGATTTAAATCAGTATTACCTAAACAGTTGCTAATTCCGGCTCAGGACGCTTACTGTTGCGAATCCCTTCGATCGCTTCTGCGTAATCTTTCGCCTTAAACACAGCCGAACCAGCAACGATCGCATTTGCTCCCGCTTCCAAAACCTGCCAGGTGTTATTTCCTTTCAGTCCACCATCGACTTCAATCCAGGGAGAAAGACCCTTTTCATCGCACATCTGACGCAGTTTGCGGATTTTTGGCAACACGGCGGGGATAAAGCTTTGTCCACCAAAGCCGGGATTGACACTCATGATCAGCACCAAATCACAGACTTCTAACACATACTCAATCAAATCCAATGGTGTTGAGGGATTCAGCACTACACCCGCTTGCTTACCGAGTTCTCTAATCTGACATAGAGTGCGGTGTAGATGGGGAGAAGCGTTGTGTTCGCAGTGAACAGAAATAATATCAGCTCCTGCTTTCGCGAAATCTTCCACGTACTTTTCTGGTTCCACAATCATCAAGTGGACATCCAGAGGCTTTTTCGTAATGGGGCGAATTGCTTCAACAATCAGAGGACCAATCGTGATATTCGGGACAAAGCGACCATCCATCACGTCAACGTGAATCCAGTCAGCACCAGCGGCATCCACCGCCTGAATTTCTTCCCCCAGTCGGCTAAAATCCGCTGATAGGATAGAAGGGGCAATAACTATGGGGTTCTGAGATTGCGATTGGGTCATGACTGGCGATACTCTCCTGCGTCCTCTGTGCCTATATATCTTAACAAAATCTTTAGTAATCCCCTAACTTTGCGATCCCCAACTAAGTACATATAACTTAGAGGTGGGTAAGACTACACGTAGATTTCGACCCACCTGCCCCTAATAACTGATAACAATTTAGGAGAAGCTTCCTTGGCTCATCGGCAGACTGTAAAGAGACTCGGATGGATAATTGGGGGTTTAAGTGCCTCCTGCTTCACAATCCCAGCACTGGCTTCACCCGCTTCTGTAGGAGAAACGGGAATTAATGCCCAAAAACTCCGCGAACCCCCCTACAACTTAACTGGTCGTAAGATTGCGATTGGTCAGGTCGAAATTGGCAGACCAGGACTATTTGGAATTGACAAGTCAGTTTCCTGGAATCCTGCGATCGCATTAGAACGAGTATTCTTTCGTAATGAACCAGCGAAAGTAAATACCGATGTTGATTCCCACGCAGCAATGGTCGCTAGTGTGATGATCAGCGGTGACAAAACCCTACCGGGAGTTGCACCGGGGGCACGCCTATATTCCTCTGCCTCCGGTTCACCTGTGGAAGGTGGGCAACCCGAAGAGTGTTTATCTGCCCAACATATTGCCTTGCAAAACGGTGGAGATGTTCGGGCAATTAACTTTAGCTTTGGTGAACCTCTCCAGCGTGATCCCAGACCAGAAGCCACGCTTGATGGCAATGCTTTGTTAACCCAGTGTATTGATTGGTCAGCCCGCACCCACGATGTTCTTTACGTGGTTGCAGGAAATCAAGGCAGTGGTGGCATTCCGATTCCCACCGACAACTTTAATGGGATTAATGTTGCCTACACAACGCAGAGAGACGGCGTGTTTAGCAAGGTAGATTTTGCTAACTTGAGTGCGCTTCCTGTAGGGATTGGCAGACGTTTGATCACTCGTGAAATTAATGTTGGTCCACGTCGCTCGATTAATCTATCAGCTCCCGGCAGCAAAATAGCTGTGTATGAACTGGATGGCAAGATTGTTGAGGTTAGCGGTACAAGCTTTGCAGCTCCTCATATTACAGCATCAGTAGCACTGCTTCAGGAATTTGGCGATCGCCAACTCCAGTCTAAGCAACCAAATTGGAGTACAGATTCTCGACGCAATCAAGTCATGAGAGCCGTGCTGCTCAACTCCGCTGACAAAATCAAAGACAATGGTGATGGCTTGCGCTTGGGAATGACTCGCACCGTTTTGGGCAAAAATAGCCTCAACTGGTTAGAGTCTGATGCCTACAAAGACCCAAAAATCCCTCTAGATATCCAGATGGGGACAGGACATCTTAATGCGTTCAGGGCTTATGAGCAGTTTAGTCCTGGTCAATGGAGTCCAGAGGCAGTGGTGCCATCAATGGGTTGGGATTATCGAACGGTTGAGGAAAAAGCCTCTCAGGATTATGTCTTGGAACAACCGTTAAAGGCAGGCAGTTTTGTGTCTTTAACCCTTGCTTGGGAGCGCCTAGTCGATCTAGACGATAAGAACAAGAACAATGCCTTTGATGTTGGGGAGAGTTTTCGCGATCGCGGTTTGAATAACCTCGACCTCTATCTAGTACCTGCTGATGACGACGGCACAAATAAAACTGTCTGTTCTTCCGTCAGTGAAGTCGATAGCGTAGAACATATTTTCTGCCCTGTTCCTACTGCTGGTCGGTACAAAATCCGCGTTCAGTATCGCCAACAGGTAAATGAGGCATCTCAGCCTTACGCCCTTGCTTGGTGGACAGTTCCCGCAAACTAGAGTCACCCAAGGGAGCAGGGGGAGAAGAGGAGCAGGAGTAGAGAAGTCTATAGAACCCATTTGAGATCTTGAGAAGAGGCTGAAAGCCTTTTAATCATTAGCC